>NZ_CAKVZK010000028.1:0-40376 GCF_934835585.1 Clostridium sp. AF02-29
GCGAAGCCACGGCAAATTCCGTTACTGGGCACGTATGCGTGAACAGTAACAAAATCGGCTGCCCGCGCGTTGCTGTACGGCACTTACAGTTTCAAACGTGCCAATTTGTGAGGATGTATTAGAACAATACTTCTCCGATAATCTCCACCGCATCGCTGATGCAGTCCGGACAGGCACGCAGCACATTTCCTGTTTCCACACCCTTCAAATCCCTACAGACCACGCTCTGGTTCTTCTCAAGGAAACGCGCGATGCACTCTCTGGCATCCTTATAAGAAACCGCCTTCGAATTCGCCAGCTCCAGATCCCCGGTACTATCCTTCAGCCCCGCCAGCACAGCCGCCGCCGAAATGGCCCCGCAGGTACCATTCATGCCGCCCATGCCAAGACCAAGCCCCTCCGTCACCTTAAACAGCGCCACCTTGTCCAAATCCACCTTATCCGCAAACGCACACGCCACCGACTGGGCACAATTATACCCCATTGCATGAAACTGAGCCGCCTGCTGCTGACGCGCTGAAATCTCTTCTTTCGTCATACTGATACCTCCTGAAATTTTCTTAATCTGCTGAATTTTTTATATTGTACTATTTATGCCAATTATAACATACATTTCCACTTTTTAAACACCCCAAAAAGCATACAACATACAGCGCCAGAAGCCAAATGCCCTCCGTTGCATTTGCAGGAGTCTTGGTAACTCTTGGCTCGCAGAGATTTGTGTTAGAGTTCAAAATACACCTGTCTGAGCGAAGCGAGTTTGTATTTTGGACTCTGCTTTTAACAAATCTATGCAAGCCTGGTGTTACCGGCTCCGAAACCGCAACGGAGGGCATTTGGCTTCTGGCGCGTCACCTTGCCATTTTTATGCATTTCTATATATTTCTATTTCATCAGCGTAACCATAACCGCCTTCTGGGCATGCAACCGGTTTTCTGCCTCTTCAAAGATCTCTGACGCATGTTCTTCAAAGATCTTCTCGGTAATCTCCTGTCCACGGTAAGCCGGCAGACAGTGCATTACCATCGCCCCCGGTTTTGCCGCAGCCATCAGCTCATCATTGATCTGATATCCCTGGAATGCCTGCTGGCGGATCTTCTTCTCTTCTTCCTGACCCATGGAAGTCCATGTATCTGTGATGACAACGTCTGCATTTTCCACTGCCTTGATCGGATCATTTACCAGTGTAAATGCGTCATTGCCAGCTGCGAAATCCAGCACTTCTTTCGCCGGACGGTAATTATCCGGAGTTGCGATAGATACCTGCATATCCGATTTCAGACCGCCTACGATCAGGGAGTTCGCCATGTTGTTGCCGTCGCCGATGTAACACATCTTGAGCCCTTTCAGTACGCCGTATTTCTCACGGATCGTCATCAGGTCAGCCAGTACCTGGCACGGATGGCAGAAATCCGTCAGACCGTTGATGATCGGGATAGAACCGTATTTTGCCAGATCCTCCACTTCTTTCTGCTCGTAGGTACGGATCATGATGCCGTCCAGATAACGGGAGAGTACGCGTGCGGTATCCTGTACCGGCTCACCGCGTCCGATCTGTAAGTCGCGGGAGGAAAGGAACAGTGCCTGTCCGCCGAGCTGGAACATACCGGTCTCAAACGAAACTCTGGTACGGGTGGATGACTTCTGGAAAATCAGACCGATGGATTTGCCCTCCAGAAGACGATGTGAAATGTGATGTTTCCGCTCATATTTTAACTGATCTGCCAGATCCAGAATCGAGGTAATCTCCTCCGGTGTGCAGTCCAACAGCTTTAATAAATGCTTCATGTCTAAAATACCTCCCTCATAGCAGCGATTGCCTCGTCCATCTCCTCTTTCGTGATGACAAGCGGCGGAAGCAGACGGATCGCCTCTGTACCGGCTGTCAGGACCAGGACGCCTTTTTCCATCAACTGACTGACCATCGCAGCTCTCTCATCTTTGTCCACTACGATGCCTAACATCAGTCCCATGCCGCGAACTGTCTTTACCTTCGGAGAACCAATCGCTAAAATCTCCTTTTTCAGGTACTCACCCTTTTCCTGAACCGCTTTCAGAAATTCCGGCTTATTTACGATATCTAATACAGTATTGGCAGCCGCACAGCAGAGCGGATTGCCGCCGAAGGTTGTACCGTGCGTACCGGCGCCCAGTACATCCTGGCATTTCTTATCCGCCATGACAGCACCGATCGGAACACCGCCGCCGAGTCCCTTTGCCATACTGATGATGTTCGGCTGAACGCCGTACTGCTCATAGCAGAACAGGCTTCCGGTACGTCCGATGCCCGTCTGAACCTCGTCAATCAGAAGCAGGATGTCCTTCTCCTTGCAGATCTCGGCAGTTGCCTGTACAAATTCCTTATCAAGCGGAAGGACGCCGCCCTCGCCCTGAATCATCTCCATCATGACAGCGCAGGTCGTATCATCGATCTTGCGCTTCATGTCTTCGATATCATTGGCTGCCGCATAATCAAATCCCTCCGTAAATGGGAAGAAATACTGATGGAACTTGTCCTGTCCGGTTGCCTTTAATGTCGTCACGGTACGTCCGTGGAAGGACTGTTTCAGCGTGATAATCTTATTTCTTCCCTCGCCGTATTTGTCAAAGGAATACTTTCTTGCCAGCTTGATCATGCCCTCGTTGGCTTCCGCACCGGAGTTTGCAAAAAAGATTTTTCCCATTCCGGCTGCATCGACCAACTTCTTTGCTGCCTGCACCATAGGCTCGGTGTAATACAGGTTGCAGGCGTGCATCAGCTTATGTGCCTGCTCCGATACCGCAGTCGTCAGCGCCTCGTTGTCATGACCAAGACTGTTGACACCGATGCCGGAGGTCAGATCAATGTATTTCTTTCCGTCCGTATCCCACAGCGTCGCGCCTTTTCCGTGATCCAGCGCAATCGGAAAACGTCCGTATGTGTGCATAATATAAGTTTCTTCGCCCTGTTTGATTTCTTCAAATGTCATAAAAAACCTCCATGCATCTTTCAAACTTTGTTTACGAGAACATGGTTCCTACACCGTCATCGCTCAAAAGCTCGACCAGAATCGAGTGCGGCACACGGCCATCCTGGATATTGGCACGTTCTACACCCTGGCGTACTGCCTCAACACAGCAATCTACCTTCGGAATCATGCCGCCGGAGATCACACCCTCTTTGATGAGTGCCGGAACCTCGGAAACTTTCAGTCTCGGAATCAATGTCGAATCGTCTTTCGGATCGCGCATCAGACCGCATACATCCGTCAGAAGAATCAGTTTTTTCGCTTTCAGTGCCACCGCCAGCTTCTCCGCTGCCGTATCTGCATTGATGTTATAGTTTGTCTCCTCGTCCATGCCTGCTGCCACGGAGGAAACAACCGGGATAAAGCCCTCATTTAAAACGTCGAGAACAACTTTCTCATTAACCTCTTTCACATCTCCCACATAGCCGTATTCCGTTCCATCCGGATCGACTAACCGGATCGCCTTGAAGAGTCCGCCGTCCATGCCGCCCAGACCAACGGCACGTCCGCCTGCTTTCTCAAACAGGGAAACAAGGTTTTTGTTGACCTTGCCGCAGAGAATCATCTGGACAATGTCCATCGTTTCTCGGTCTGTGTAGCGCAGACCTTTGACAAATTTAGACTCTTTTCCGATTTTTTTGAGCATCTCCGAAATTTCCGGACCGCCGCCGTGTACCAGCACGACCTTGATGCCTACCAGATTTAAAAGGACGATATCCTCTATCACCGCCTGCTTTAAATCTTCATTAATCATGGCGTTTCCGCCGTATTTTACAACGATAATTTTACCTGTATATTCCTGAATATATGGCAGCGCCTCTACCAGGACTTCTGCGCTCATTTTTGATCCTGTTTTCATCACGTCCGATAATCTCCATTAATCTTCACATAATCATAGGTCAAATCGCATCCCCAGCAGGTAGCGCTTCCGCTGCCTTCCTGAAGTGTTACATTGATCTCCACTTCATCCTGGCTTAAGATTTTCTTTGCCAGATCTTCATCAAAATCGAGTCCCCTGCCGTCCTCACAGACTGCAATGCTGCCCTCTTTGGAGGCAAACTCGACTAACACTTTCTCCGTGTTAAACGCAGCTCCGGAATAGCCCATCGCGCAGAGAACGCGTCCCCAGTTCGCATCGGAACCGAACATTGCTGCTTTGGTCAGGGAAGAACCGGCGATGGATTTTGCCAGTACCTCGGCTGTCTCCTCATCCTTCGCTCCCTTCACGGTACAGGTCATCAGCTTGCTTGCGCCCTCGCCGTCTGCCGCAATCTTACGAGCCAGATCCTGCATGACTGCCTGCAATGCCTCGCAGAATGCCTCGTATGCCGGACCTTCTGCAGTAATCTCCGCATTGCCAGCCATACCATTTGCCAGAACGGTACACATATCGTTGGTGGAGGTATCGCCGTCAACGGTCACACGGTTGAAGGTACGTTTTACATTGAATAACAGCGCCTTGCGGATCATCTCGCTGCTGACTGCACAATCGGTTGTGATGAAGCACAGCATCGTTCCCATATTCGGGTGGATCATGCCGGAACCTTTGCAGATACCGCCGATGTGGCAGGTTGTTCCATCTATATCAAATTCAACAGCGATCGTCTTCACTTTTGTATCGGTCGTCATGATCGCTTCTGCAGCTACCAGGGAGTTGTCATATTTCATCTCCATCTCGCCTGCATGAGCCTCGATCGCCTCAACCGGAAGCGTCTGACCGATGACGCCGGTCGATGCTACGATTACATTTTCCTCCGAAACGCCCAGCGCACGCGCGCCTGCCTTTGCCTGTCTTCTTGCATTCTCCATGCCAAACGGAGCGCACGCGTTCGCATTTCCGGAATTGACAATAACCGCCTGTGCCTTTCCGTCGGCCAGATGTTCCTTTGTCAGTAAAATCGGCGATGCCTTGACGCGGTTGGTCGTATAAACCGCCGATGCGTTGCAGACACAATCCGAAAGGATCATCGCCAGATCCTTTTTTGTATGAGATTTGCGGATTCCACAGCGCATCGCGCCCGCTTTAAATCCTTTTGCAGCACAAACGCCGCCTTCGATTATCTTCATATGACATTCCTCCTGTCATTTTTAATGTACTCTCGGAATCTTTCTGTGCTTGATTTTGTGAGATGTTTTTTTGTCAGTTGTGCCCAAATTTCTGAGGCGTACGCGGTGCGTACGTTGATGAAATTCGGGTGCGGCTGGCGGAAAATCAGCCACAAAAGCAAATGCAGAAAGACTCCGAGAGTACATTTTTATATAACTTCGCGTCTATAGTCCCCCGCAGCTATTTTATGGTTTTATCTCTCAACCCCAAAATATCTAAAAAAACCATCTGCCGTTCTTTTATTATAGCACTTTTCTATAGTGCCAGTCCAGCTGTCTCCTCAAATCCAAGCATCAGGTTCATGTTCTGAACGGCTGCGCCTGAAGCACCCTTTCCAAGATTATCAAAGAGCGCCGTCACCATGGTCTGTTCCCCGTGACCATTGACAATCAGCTCCAGACTGTCTCGGCCTGCCATATCTGCTGCCGCGATCATACCGTCATATCCAAACGGATGTACCTTAATGAGCTTCTGTCCGTCATACCAGCCAGCCAGCTTCTCATAAATATCTTCCGCGGTCGGCCCGCCGTTTAAGAGGCGGTTCTGAAGCTGGATCGTGACTGCCATTCCTTTATAGTAGTCATCCACGATCGGACTAAAGACCGGCGGATAATCAAGTCCGCAGACCTTCTGCATCTCCGGTAGATGCTTATGTTTCAGCGTCAGGCCATAAATACGGGGTGCGAAATAGCTCTGCGGCTTCTCCGGCGATTCATACTCGGCAATCATCTTTTTACCGCCGCCGGAATAGCCGGTCAGGGAAAAGACTGTCATCGGATAATCCTTCGGGATGATCCCCTGCGCCACCAGCGGATAAACGGAAGTGATAAATCCAGTTGCATGGCAGCCTGGATTCGCCACCCGGCTGGATGTTTTGATCGCCTCGCGGTGCTCCTTTGAAAGTTCCGCCATGCCGTACGCCCATCCTTTGGCTGTCCGGTGCGCAGTAGATGCATCAATGATGCGCGCCCCAGAACCTTCCGCCAGTGCAACTGCCTCAACCGCTGCCGCATCCGGCAGGCACAGGAATACGATATCCGCCGCATGAATCAGCTTTCTTCGCTCTTCCGTGTCCTTGCGCTTTGCCTCATCGATCAGAAGCAGCTCGATGTCCTCTCTTTTCGCCAGACGATCGTAAATCTGCAGTCCGGTTGTTCCTTCTTTTCCGTCTATATAAATCTTCGGTTTCGCCATTGTTCGTCCCCCGTTTCCTGTCCTACTCCTGAACCTTGTGTTCGCTTACAAATTTCTCAATCACAGAAATCTGGCGGGTTACTTCTTCCGGAGCCGGTCCGCCGATTACCTTACGTCCACGTACACAGGTCTTCAAATCAATCGCTTCATATACGTCATTTTCAAAGACATCGGAATGTGTCTTGTACTCTTCCAGTGTCAGATCGGCTAAGGACTTGTCCTCACGTACACACTGGGCTACCAGCTGTCCGACGGTCTTGTATGCGTCACGGAACGGCATTCCCTTCTTGGTCAGGTAATCTGCACAGTCCGTTGCGTTGATGAAGCCTTTCAGAGCCGCTTTCTTCATATTGTCTTTCAGGATCTGCATCGTGGAGAACATTGGAGTCAGCACGCGCAGGCACTGTTTTACGGTGTCAATCGCATCAAAGACTGCCTCTTTGTCTTCCTGCATATCCTTGTTGTATGCCAGCGGAATACCCTTTAACATGGTAAGAAGGGTAAACAGATCGCCGTACACGCGACCGGTCTTGCCGCGGACCAGCTCGCAGACATCCGGATTCTTCTTCTGCGGCATGATGGAGGAACCGGTTGAAAATGCGTCATCCAGCTCTACAAACTTGAACTCCCAGGAACACCAGGAAATAATCTCCTCAGAGAAACGGGACAGATGCATCATCAGAATGGATAACGCTGCCGTCAGCTCTACGCAGTAATCACGGTCGGAAACACCGTCTAAGGAGTTGTTGGTCACTCTGGCAAATCCAAGCTGCTGGCGTACAAAATCACGGTCGATCGGATAAGTCGTGGAAGCCAGCGCGCCGGATCCGAGCGGCATATCATCCATGCCCTCTAAGCAGTTTTCCAGACGGATTACATCACGGCGCATCATATTGGCATATGCCATCATATAATGTCCAAATGTAACCGGCTGTGCACGCTGCAGATGTGTATAACCCGGCATAACAGTTTCCAGATTGTTCTTTGCGCTCTCGCAGAGTGCTTCCATGAAATCGAGAATTTCCTTTTTGATCGCCACGATCTCTTTCTTCACGTAAAGACGCATATCCAGTGCAACCTGATCATTTCTGGATCTCGCCGTGTGAAGACGTTTTCCGGCATCGCCGATGCGCTCAGTCAGAATCTGCTCTACATTCATATGAATATCCTCATAATCCTGTGAGAAATGAATCTTGCCTGCCTCAATATCCGCTAAGATACCTTTCAGTCCTTCGATAATCTTGTCTGATTCTTCCTTCGCAATGATGCCCTGCTTGCCCAGCATAGCCGCATGGGCCATGGAGCCTGTGATATCTTCCTTATAAAGACGACAGTCAAAGGAAATCGATGAGTTGAAATCATTTACCTCCAGATCTGTCTCTTTTCCGAATCGTCCTGCCCATAACTTTGCCATAAGTGTAAACTCCTTTTTATTCTCTGATTTAGAACCAATGCGACCATTGGAACCGGCAGATACCGGAAAACCAATGGTCATCATCGGCTGCGGGCTTGTCGCCTGCAGATTATTTATTATTTTCCTAAATTATTCTACGCTCGGAAAATGCTCGCCGGTCTTTGCTGCCAGAACTTCGTCGTTCAGGGCGCGAACCTTGATCGGAAGTCCGAACAGGTTGATGAATCCAGCGGAATCTGCCTGGTTGTAGCAGTCATCCTCATCAAATGTAGCCATGCCTGCGGAATACAGGGTGTATGGAGATGTAACAGATGCCGGAATGATGTTGCCCTTGTAAAGTTTCAGTTTTACATCACCGGTTACGGTCTCCTGTGTGGAATCAACAAACGCGCTCATTGCTTTGCGCAGCGGTGTGTACCACTGACCATTGTATACTAACTCAGCGAACTTGAGAGCCAGCTGCTGTTTGTAGTGCTGTGTCTCTTTGTCCAGAGTGATTTCTTCCAGTTTCTCATGAGCCTTGTAAAGGATAGCTCCACCAGGAGTCTCATATACACCACGGCTCTTCATGCCAACCAGACGGTTCTCTACAATATCCAGAAGTCCGCAGCCGTTCTCACCGCCTACCTTGTTCAGAACCTCGATTACCTTCTCTGCATCCATCTCCTCGCCGTTTACACTGGTCGGAACACCTTTCTCGAAATGGATGGTTACATAAGTAGCTTTATCCGGTGCATTCTCCGGAGATACGCCTAACTCAAGGAATCCAGGTTTGTTGATCGGAGCCTCGTTTGCCGGATCCTCCAGATCCAAACCCTCATGGGACAGATGCCACAGGTTCTTATCCTTGGAGTAGTTGGTCTCTTTCGTAATCTTTAACGGAATGTTGTGAGCCTCTGCGTACTCGATCTCTTTTTCACGGGAATTCAGTTCCCAGAAACGCCACGGAGCGATAACATCCATCTGCGGAGCAAATGCCTTGATAGCCAGTTCGAAACGAACCTGATCGTTTCCTTTACCGGTACAGCCGTGGCAGATAGCGTCTGCGCCCTCTTTCTTCGCAATTTCAACGATTCTCTTAGCGATAATCGGACGAGCGAAGGAAGTACCTAACAGGTAATGCTCATAAGTAGCGCCAGCCTTCATGGTCGGGATGATGTACTCATCTACGAACTCTTTCTTCAGATCCTCGATGTACAGCTTGGAAGCACCTGTCTTTAATGCCTTCTCTTCCAGACCATCCAGCTCCGCACCCTGACCTACGTCAGCGGAAACTGCGATAACCTCACAGCCATAGTTTTCTTTCAGCCACGGGATTAAAACCGATGTGTCCAGACCGCCTGAATATGCAAGAACAATTTTATTATATTTCTTAGCCATTTTTCATTTCCTCCAATCATTTGCCTGCGTGATGCTTTTTTCTTTGTCCGTCCAGTCAACTAAGACCGGCAGATTTATATGCCTCACTTGAAATTACCCAGATTATACCTCCTTGATCCTAATTATGCAATACTTTTTTTGCATTTTTATGAATAATTTTTGTATAAAAACGCGTTTTATGCATTTTTCGTGTGTTTTATGCATAAAAATAACATTTACGGACTTCATTTATATGCTATGCTATATGATAGGTATAAGTATTATAAATAAGTGGTACTGTGTGTGTACAGTAACATGGTACTGCCCTTCCTGCATTCTAAAATATGCATCTTGATTTAAAATGTCAAAATTGCTATTATAATGTAAGAATAAAATGAAAGCATTCGAAAGGATAAAAACCATGACGATCAATGAAAAAGCACTCGAACTTCATGAAAAATGGAACGGCAAGCTCGATACCGTCTCCAAAGTACAGGTAAAAACCAGAGAGGATCTGGCTCTGGCATACACACCGGGCGTTGCAGAACCATGTAAGGTAATTGCAGAAGATCCGGAGGCTGCATACCGCTACACCATCAAGTCCAACACTGTAGCCGTTGTCTCCGACGGAAGCGCCGTTCTGGGACTTGGCAATATCGGACCGTTAGCAGCTATGCCGGTTATGGAAGGAAAAGCCGTTCTGTTTAAAGAGTTCGGCGGCATCAATGCATTCCCGATCTGCCTCGACACACAGGACACCGAGGAGATCATCGAGACAGTTGTCCGCATTGCCCCGGCATTCGGCGGTATCAACCTGGAGGACATCTCCGCACCGCGCTGCTTTGAGATCGAGGAACGTTTAAAGAAACGGTTAAACATTCCGGTTTTCCACGATGATCAGCACGGAACCGCCATCGTCGTACTGGCAGGCATCATCAACGCCCTGAAAGTAACCGGCAAGAAGAAGGAAGACTGCCGCGTCGTTGTCAACGGCGCCGGAAGCGCAGGCGTTGCCATCACCAAACTGCTCTTAAACTACGGATTTCCGCATATCACCATGTGTGATAAGACCGGTATGCTCTGCAAAGGCATGGACGGGCTTAACTGGATGCAGGAAAAGATGGTCGAAGTTACCAACTTAGAGCACAAGACGGGCACACTTGCCGATGCATTAAAAGGCGCTGACATCTTCGTAGGCGTGTCTGCTCCGGGCATCGTTTCCCAGGAGATGGTTGCTTCCATGAATAAGGATTCCATTCTCTTCGCAATGGCAAACCCGGTTCCGGAGATCATGCCGGATCTGGCAAAAGCTGCTGGTGCAAGAGTCGTAGGAACCGGACGTTCCGATTTCCCGAACCAGGTCAACAACGTTCTCATCTTCCCAGGCATCTTCCGCGGCGCTCTGGAAGGACGTGCAACCGCTATCACCGAAGAAATGAAACTGGCTGCTGCCAACGCAATTGCCGCTCTGGTTGATGACAGCGAATTGAGCGACGAGAACATTCTTCCGGCAGCATTTGATCCGCGTGTAGCTGACGCTGTTTCCAAGGCTGTGAAGGAACACATTAAGAAATAAACGTAACAATTCAAGCGATTCTCGCATTTACCGTAAGAACCGCACAAAATTTACACAGTTACGAAATGATAATAAAGGAGTTTTTTCCATGCTGGCTGAACCGATGACACTTTACAAACTGATGAATCTCTATATGCTGCACCAGGTCAATTTTCCGCTGACCAACGCGCAGCTCTCCAATTTTTTCCTGGATCGCGAGTACACCACGTATTTCACACTCCAGCAGGCCTTGAACGAGCTTCTGGATGCAGGTCTGGTAAAAAAAGAGACGATGCGGAACAGCTCCCGCTATGAAATCACTAAGGAGGGCGAGGAAACACTGGAATTTTTCGGCAAAAACATCTCTCCTGCCATCGTCAGCGACATGGATGAATACCTGAAACAGAACCGCTTCCGCATGCGAAACGAGGTAGGACTGATCTCCGATTTCTATAAATCGACCAATCAGGACTACATCGTTCACTGCGAGGTACGGGAAGGAAAAGCCGTTCTTGTCAACCTTGACATCTCCGTGCCGGATAAA
Organism: Clostridium sp. AF02-29; assembly: GCF_934835585.1. Classification (NCBI taxonomy): domain Bacteria; kingdom Bacillati; phylum Bacillota; class Clostridia; order Eubacteriales; family Clostridiaceae; genus Clostridium; species Clostridium sp. AF02-29. The sequence continues at coordinate 11,182 of NZ_CAKVZK010000028.1, forward strand.
GAGCAGGCTGAGATCATGTGCAATCATTGGAAAGATCGAAGCCAGGAGATCTATGCTTACGTGATGAAGTCTTTGATGAGTGAGCATGGAATGGAAAAGAAATAGCAATATTCGCGATAGAGACGAAAAAAGAAGCCCCATCAAGATGCGTACAACTGATTCAGGGAAAACCTGTTCTGCATCTTGATGGGGGCTTCTTTTTTCTGTATTAATTCCAGGTTTTTTCTTGCTATGCTATAAATAATTAAAAAACCATCTTACTCTACCGTAACGCTCTTCGCCAGATTTCTCGGCTTATCAACATCCAGTCCCTTCGAAACACTTACATAATATCCCAGCAACTGCAGCGGCACTACCGCTAAGCTCGGTGTGAAATGTTCGTCGGTCTTCGGTACATAGACTGCAAAATCGACGGTGTCTTCGATGTTGTAATTGCCTGCGGTTGTGAGTCCCATGAGGTACGCACCGCGGCATTTTACTTCTACCATGTTACTGATCATCTTCTCATACAGTGCTTCCTGGGTCAGGATGCTGACTACGAGGATGCCATCCTCGATCAGGCTGATGGTTCCGTGTTTTAACTCTCCGGCTGCATATGCCTCGGAATGGATGTAGCTGATCTCTTTTAATTTCAGGCTGCCTTCCAGGCTGACTGCGTAGTCGATGCCGCGGCCGATGAAGAACACGTCTTTTGCATTGGCATATTTCGCTGCGAACCACTGGATGCGTTCTTTGTCATCTTCGAGCAGCTTCGCAATCTGATCCGGCAGTTCCTGCAGGGCTGCAAGGAGTTCTTCATATTTTTCTTCTGTGATCGTACCGCGCACATGGGCAAACTGTACGCCCAGAAGATATCCGGCAACCAGCTGTGTGCTATATGCCTTGGTGGTCGCCACCGCGATCTCCGGTCCTGCCAGTGTGTAGAAAATATGATCTGCCTCACGTGCAATCGTGGAACCTACCACATTGACAATCGCCATCGTAGGAACGCCCTGGCTCTTTGCCAGACGCAGGGCTGCCAGGCTGTCGGCTGTCTCGCCCGACTGGCTGATGATGATAACCAGACTGTTCTCTTCCAGAATCGGGTTCCGGTAACGGAACTCGGAAGCCAGCTCGACGCGGACCGGAATACGCGCCAGATCTTCGATCACATACTGCGCTGCCACGCCTGCATGGTAAGCAGAACCACACGCTACGATATAAATACGCTTTAACGAACGAATGACATCATCGGAAAGTCCCGCCTCGGTCAGGTCAATATGACCATCGCGGATGACTGAATTTAATGTATCCCGAACCGCACGCGGCTGTTCATGGATCTCCTTAATCATGAAATGCTCATAACCTCCCTTTTCAGCAGCTTCTGCATCCCACTCAATCGTCACAAGTTCTTTCTGAATCTCTTCCTGATCAATATTATAGAAAGTAACCTCTCCCTTATGTAAGCGTCCCAATTCCTGGTTGCCGATATAGTATACCTTGCGGGTATATGGAAGCAGGGGCGGAACATCCGACGCGATAAAGGATTCACCCTCGCCTACTCCGATGATCATCGGGTTATCCTGACGGGCTACAAAGATCTCCTCCGGATAATCCTTAAACATAACCGCCAGTGCATACGTGCCACGGATACGCATCATCGCACGCGCCATCGCATCGAGCGGTCCCTCGTTGTATTTCTTATAATAATGATCGATCAGCTTTACAGCCACCTCTGTATCAGTATCTGAATAAAACGTATATCCATTTTTAATCAGTTTTTCGCGAATTTCCTGATAGTTTTCGATAATACCATTGTGAACCGCTACCACGCTACGGTCATCCGTGCAATGCGGATGTGCATTGTTCTCAGACGGCTCCCCGTGTGTCGCCCAGCGGGTATGACCGATACCGCAGTTGCCCCGCATTGCGCGTCCATTGTCTGTTTTCTCTGCCAGCGCGCGCAGACGTCCCTTCGCCTTTACAACCTCCGGTACACGTTCTCCGTCTCTGACTGCCAGACCTGCTGAATCGTATCCACGATATTCAAGCTTCTCCAGACCCGCTAATAAGATCGGAGCCGCCTGCTGGTCTCCTGTATATCCTACGATACCACACATACAATTATTCCTCCTTTTTCAACCAAGCGAGCCGCTGCCATCATACCGCCTCAGACACTCCCGCCTTCGTATCTCTATCTCAAGAATATGATAAATCTATTGATTCTTCAAAATAGAATCTTCTATAAAATATGTCGTTTATCCCTAAATAGCGCCTGACCGGCACCTTCGATATTGACTTTCTTCTCAGTCATGTACATATTCTGTCTCATTATACCAAAAAAGAATCTTCTTGTCAGCATTTGCTGTAATATTTTCGTCAGTCATCATATAGACACATCTCATTTCAAAACCATCCGCCATAAGCAGTCACATATTTCTTCTGCATATCTACCTGTAAAATAACGATTGTCCACGACAACTATTTTTTATACAGGAGGTTTCATCATGAAAAACGAAACAATGTACTTTAACGATCTTCTTTCCATCTGGCTGGAAAAGCAGAAACAGGCGCGAGCCCTGTCTACCTATGTGAAATACCGGCATCTGGCAGACCGTTATATCTCCCCTTATTTTAGATCCATCCAGCTTTCAAAGATCGATCTGCCTATGCTTCAGACCTTCCGCAATTCCCTTTTATCCCCGGATTCCCTGCATCCGCTTGGGAACGGAACTATCCGCTGTATTCTTCTGCTCGTCAACTCCATTCTGCGTATTTCCTATGAAACCGGGCAAACAAACGGCATTCTCTATCTCCCGCCCCGTCTTCCAAAAAAACGCCCTGAAGTACCTGTTTTTACCCTTCAGGAACAGAAACAGCTCGAACACTATCTAACTGCCCATACAGGAATCTCCGAAGCCGTCATCTATCTGGGACTCTATACAGGGCTGCGGGTTGGAGAACTCTGCGCCCTGCGTTGGGAAAATATTCATTTTTCCGATCGCTATCTCCATGTCCGACACACGGTGCAGCGCCTGACGCGCCTTGACACAACCCATAAATCAGAACTCATTTTATCCGGTCCCAAAAGCATCTCCTCCAACCGTTTGGTTCCCCTGCCCGCTTTCCTTCTGCCGATCCTACAGCCATATTCTCATCCGGAACACCCGGATTATTTTCTGCTGTCACAATCTGCCAGCTCCCCGATGGATCCGCGAACCTTCCAGAATCACTACCAGCGCATTCTATCTCAAGCCGGACTGCGCTATCTGAATTTTCATGCAATCCGGCACACGTTTGCCACTCGCTGTATCACAAATGGCATGGATCCCAAAACGCTCAGCGAAATTCTGGGACACTCCGATTTGAAAGTCACGCTTGAATACTATTTTCATTCCTCTCTGGAATTCAAGAAAGAACAGATCGACCGCCTTACTGCACTTTCTCCGACCGTCCATACTTCTCTTCCAGATATGCCACATAATATGACGGATTAAAATCTTCCCCCGTCATATCGCGCAGGATCTGACGGCTGTCCTTCAATTTGCCATACTGGTGAATATTTTTCCGCAGATATTCGCGGATTTCTCCCAGGTTTCCCGCCTCCAGTAGTTTTTCTACCGGCAATTCCTTCTTCATCTGGTGATAAATCTGCGCGCCAAAGGCATTTCCTAATGCATAGGACGGAAAATAGCCGATCGATCCCTGTGACCAGTGAATATCCTGCAGTACGCCCTCCCGATCCGTGGACGGGCGTACTCCCAGGTATTCTTCATACTTATCATTCCAGATCTGCGGCAGTTTCTCCACCTCCAGATCCTCCTCAATCAGCATTTTCTCAATTTCATAGCGCACCAGCACATGCAGCGGATAAGAAAGCTCATCCGCTTCCGTCCGGATCAGCCCCGGAACGGTTCTATTAACCGCCGCCAGAAAATCCTCCAGACTCGTCTCCGTCAGCGGGCTTCCAAACATCTGCGCCACTTTTCCATAAATCGGTTTCCAGAATGCATGGCTGCGTCCCACGATATTTTCAAAGAAACGGGACTGGCATTCATGCATTCCCATCGAAGTTCCCTGCCCCACCAGCGTCTGTGTCAGGTCATCCCGGATGCCAAATTCATAGATAGCATGTCCCGTCTCATGCAGCACGGAAAAAATCGAAGAATCAATCCGTTTCTGATAATGCGTCGTGATCCGTACATCATGATTGTGCAGATTCGTCGTAAACGGATGGGCGCTGAGTGCCAGTACTCCCCGGTCAAAATCAAAGCCCTCATATTCTGCTAGGAAACGCGCCACCTCTGCCTGCGCCGCCTCCGGATAATCTGCGGATAAAAAGGCGTCCGGAACCGTCTTCGAGCGCTCTGCCGATTCTTTCAAAAGCGGCACGATTTTCCCTTTCATCAGCTCAAAAAATGGATCTAACATCTCCATATTAAAACCTTTTTCGTAGGTATCCAGCATCACATCGTAAAGCTTCTGTCCCGGCTTTGCCCGGTACGCCGCAAATTTCTTCTGATAGGAAATAATCTCCTTCAAAACAGGGGCAAATGAAGCAAAATCATTTTTCTCTCGCGCACGCGTCCAGATTCCCGTCGCACGCGCCGTAAGTTCTGCATACGCACGGTATTCCTCCGGCGGAATGCAGGAAAGCCGCTCCTGCTCCTCGGCTGCTTCCCGGAGAATTGCCGACTGCACCTCATCAAATACGCCCGCATTCTCTTTTTCTGCCTTCTGGCAGGCATCCAGCAGCTCCTTAAAACGCATTGACGCCAGAATCTCCTGATACTGCTCCGAAAGTGAACCTATTACCCGCGCGGTATGCTCTGCTGCACCCTTCGGCGCCAGCGTCTCATCATCCCACTCAAACAAAACCATCGACGTCTGAAGCGCCATCGCCCGCTCCAAAAGAGACTGCAGCTCCTCAAACTGTTTTTTTACATTCTGATTCTTCTGTTCTGTCTGTGCCATTTTCCTGCCTCCTGTCTTTTTTCGTAATTTTATCATCCAAATTCTGTGTATTTTTTAGGTTCCGCTGCACATATGCCTGCATTCTTTTGTAATATGAGCCATTTCCATCTTCATCATACCAGATTTTCTTTCTTCTGTTTCTTATATCTTTCTTATGATTTTTTACAGTTCACACATTGTGAAAACTGTAACAGGATTTTCTCATGATGCCTTATGTGACTTTCCAATCTTGCATAATCATGCAAAACGCGGTATACTAAAACCAGTTTAAATCATATGCATAAAGCTGGTTCCCGGCACACGGATATACGCCACGAATCAACTTCCATGCACACACCAGGACAGGAGGGATTGCAGATGATCGAAGCAACGAGCTGCGGCGGTGTGGTTATATTTCGGGGAAAATTACTCGTTCTTTACAAAAACTACCGGAACAAATACGAAGGCTGGGTTCTTCCCAAAGGAACCGTAGAACCGGGCGAAGACTTCAAGCAGACCGCCCTCCGGGAGGTTCATGAGGAGACTGGCGTCGCCGCCTCCATCATCAAGTACATTGGCAAAAGCCAGTACACCTTCAACACCCCTCAGGATACCATCGAAAAGACCGTGCACTGGTATCTGATGATGGCGGACAGCTACTACAGCAAGCCGCAGCGCGAAGAATACTTCGTTGATTCCGGCTACTACAAATTTTACGAAGCCTACCACCTTCTGAAATTTTCCAACGAAAAACAGATCCTGGAAAAAGCCTACAATGAGTATCTGGATCTGAAAAAGGCAAATTTGTGGGGGAATCGGAAATACTTTTAACCACAAGAACAAAGAGGCTGTTGCAAAATCATTACCAAAAATAGATGATTGAGCGGCAGCTTCCATTTCTCTGCCAGCTAATCTGGGTTAAAATTCGCGGTTTTCCTGTTAAAAAAGGCTTTTCGGTAATTTCCTATGAAACAAAAAAACACCCCGTCCGCTGCACAAAGCCAACGAACAGGGTATTAAAAAGGGGAGGATAAGTATTCAAAAATTTCTCTTTTGTGATACTAACAGTATGACCCGTTTCTGCTATTCTATACATCTATCTCCAAATTTTTATACGCCTTTTATCTGCTTCCGAGTATCCGGTTTTCATATTATTTATCATATATGCCTTTTTCTCTTGCTTTCTTCCTCTCTTTCCGCTACAATAGATACGTTTTGAGTTGTACTTTTTGATTTGTTTTTGCCTCTATGAAAAATACAACTCCAGCAAATCATTTTATGTACATTTTTATATTGATTTAAAACTTTTTATATCGTAAACCTTGTACTTACCTCACAAAAAGGAGATTTACCTTATGAACAAGAAAAACATCTTAGTCGGACAGTCCGGCGGACCGACCGCGGTTATCAACGGGAGCCTTTACGGTGTTATCTGCGAAGGTGCGCGCCACAGCGATGCGATTGGCTGCGTCTACGGTATGATAAATGGAATCGAGGGCTTTCTCGCGGATTCTTATATGAACCTTTCAGAAACACTCTCCGATGACGATCTTGAACTTCTTCGCCTGACTCCGGCGGCGTATCTGGGTTCCTGCCGTTTTAAACTCCCGGAGAACCTCTCCGACAGCTTCTACCGCGTCCTCTTTGAAAAACTGGAGCGGCTGGACATCGGCTATTTCTTTTACATCGGCGGCAACGACTCGATGGACACCGTCAGCAAGCTTTCCCGCTATGCAGCGCAGATCAAAAGTCCGATCCGCTTTATCGGCATTCCCAAGACGATCGACAACGATCTCGTTCTGACCGATCACACGCCGGGATACGGCAGTGCTGCCCGCTATGTCGCTGCATCCGTCCGTGAAATTGCGCTGGACGCCTCTGTCTATCAGCAGAAATCGGTCACCATCGTTGAGATCATGGGGCGCCATGCCGGATGGCTGACGGCTGCCTCTGCCTTAGCACGCAAGGAAGCCGGTGACAATCCGCTCTTAATCTATCTGCCGGAAGCTCCATTTGAGCTGGCACAATTTAATGACGACTTAAAGAAAGCGTTTGAAAAGACAGCGAATGTCATCGTCTGCGTCTCCGAGGGCATCCGCGACCACGGCGGTCGTTTTATCTGCGAATATTCAACCGAAGCCCAGGTCGACACCTTCGGTCACAAAATGTTAGCCGGATGCGGAAAAATTCTGGAAAATTATATCCGCAACCAGTTCGGCATCAAGGTGCGCTCGGTCGAGCTCAACGTCAACCAGCGCTGCTCCGGTCTCACCGTTTCCGGTACTGATTTAAACGAGGCTGAAATGGCAGGTCGTTTCGGCGTCCAGGCAGCCCTGGACGGTCACACTGGACAGATGGTCGCATTTGAGCGTGAGACTGATACAGCTGCTTCTGAACCTGTTCATGCAGCTACTGCCGTTTCAAACGCTGCGGACTTAGGCGCAGCATCCGCTTCATGCGTAAAGCATCGTAACACTGTATATAAAATTCATCCAGTTCTCAAGGATGTCAATCTGATCTGCAATCAGGAAAAGAAAGTACCTGCTGAGTGGATCACGAAAAACGGTACCGATGTCAGCGATGATTTCCTGGCTTACTCGCAGCCGCTGATCCAAGGAGACGTTTCCCATATTATGGAAAACGGACTTCCAAAATATTTGTACCGCAAATAGTCCGTCACGCAGTATAACTGCTTCATCCTTGAATCCATACAAGCAGCAGAAAAAGAGACGCTTCTTTCATTTTACGGATGCGTCTCTTTTCTACTTAATAATATATAATACCTGAATTTTTTCTAATTTACCCCAATCACACACTCTTATCATTTGGGGAGGAATCCTGACCGTGCCCTTTCAGCGCAGCCATCTTCTAAATCTAATCTTCCTCACAATCCCGAATTTCAACCCCATCATAAAAGAACATCAGAATCTCTTCATAATTCTTGCCTTCGCGCGCCATCTCCTGTGCGCCGTTCTGGCTCATGCCGACTCCGTGACCGTAGCCTCCGCCCCAGATGGTAAATGTGCGGATGTCTTTTTCCTCATCCCTGGCAGTTTCATCCACCGAGAAAAAGGCACTCGGAAGCGTACTCCATCCTGTCAGTTCGGTTCCGTCATTTTTCTTATAAACGAGTGATTCCGAGCCGAGGACACTCCGGATCTGACTCTGACCTTTCAGTGTCTTAGTTCCCTCGCTTCCGACGATCTGCACCGTCTGGGCGATACCACCCGTACCGCGGGAAGTCACAAAAATACCCTGAATCTCGCCGATGGTATCTACCTTCTGCTGCAGCTTCTTATTCGTAATCGTTGTTTTCCAGCGGTACATCGGGAACGAGGAATCATAATTCTGCTCACCCTGTCCCTGGATAAACTTGAGAAATGTGTCGTTGTCCGTCAAATCCGGAATCTTCTTCTTTTCCGTCAAACCGATCCCTTTCAGATACGGAACCTCGTCTTTGCTGGCGCCCCAGATCGTTCCATCGGTCGAATATCCACAGGAAGTTGAAAAATAATACGTCTCCGCCGGGGTATCGTTGTAATATACAATCTTCCCGTCCGTCTCCTTGACTGCCAGATTCGTCCGCTCACTGCTCTCTGTATTATTGTACACCTGATAGTTCGTGCTGTCATCAACGTGTGCGCCGTAACGGCTGTAGGCATTCGCCTTGATCTGCCGGTAGGCATAGGTCCGTGCGCAAACTGCCTGCGCCTTGAGCGCCTCCAGCTCATAATTAGATGGCATCTCGCTCGGCACTACGCGTGTCAGGTAATCTTCGACGTCCAGCTCATTGATCAGAAGCAGCCCATCCGACTCCTCGCTCAACTCGAAGCTGCCGAAATACGACGGCGTTCCCTGCGCCCGCTTGGTGCTCAGGATGCGGATCTCCTTCTGCGGGTCTTCCAGCGTGATCGTCATGCGCCCTTCTTTCAGGCGGTCATCGCCAGGACTCACGGACAATTTCGTTCCCGGGCTCAAAGTCTCCTCTGATTCGCCCCAGGTCACATGCATCGTGCTGTCCGACTGGAGTACCACCTTCGTGTGAAACAAGGAGGAATAATCATCATTCATGATCAGCACGCGGATGTTCGTCGCTGAAAAATCATGATTTAAGAGTGCTGCGCAAACCTTTTTGCCAGCCACGACAAATTTTCCCAGATCATAGCCGACCAGCACATCCCGCTTTTTCTGCTCCTTGACGACTCCATATGTTTTATATACTTTAAAATCATCGTCCAGTTTCAGCGTTCCGTACCCGTCAATCTCGATCGTATCATCCTTGACCGAGAGTACCTTTCCCTCGATCATATCTTCCTTGAGCGACAACTTGCGGATCTTGCCCTTATCCAGCTCGACATCCGCCAGCACGCCATCGGTACGATCCTTGAGCTTTTCTTCCTCTGGAAATGTCCGGACGATCGTGCCAATATACACATCCATCCCACCCGATTCTCCCGGAACGATCCAGACATTCTTATATGTAACTTTTTCAGACTGTACGCCGCACAGCGTGATGATCGAACCATCACGCTCATAGACCTCGATCTTCCGATCGATGCAGGCATCCAGCGACACGCCCTCAAAATTCATCGTTCCCTGATCCGTATATGCCGTCCATGCCGCTGCTTCCTTCACATTTTTCGGTGTTCCATAAAGCACCAGCTTCTGTTTTTTGACCGCATTTTCCGAATCTGCCTTTTTTAAGAATGACTCATAAAACAGCCACCATTCTTCCTTCGGCATTGCCTTTTTATATTTATTTTTAGATACATTCAAGGCGCTCGAAAGCCCTTTTGAAACGCGATCCGCCGCATATGCCGCTTCGCCATAGGTCAGTGCGCCCATCGCGTAGCTTTTACTTATCTTCTCGTCTCCCGGCTCCAGATAGCCTTCCTCAATCATATAGTCAATATATTTGGCATACCATTCATCCTGATCCGACGTTCCAAAATGGCTTCCGTGTTCTCCTTGCGACGCAACGATGTCGTCCCGGTCTGCAAATGATAACGCCATAGCTTTCGATGCCATGGCGCGTGATATATCATTATCCGAGTGATCCAAAAATACAATTGCAAAGAGCAGGAGTGCCAGAAAAGCCGGAATCGCCACTGCCCAGTAAACCAGCTTTTTAGGTTTCAGAGGCTGTACTGCCTTTCGCGATCTGCCTGTTTTCTTTTCCATATTTCTCCAGCCGCCTTTATTTTTTAACTGTCCTTTCTCATTCACAGTCACTTTTTATTTAACTCCATAAACATTCCCGTTTTCTCATCAATGTGATCTAACTTCCGGTATTCGTCTGTCTCCATCGGCAATTTCCGAAGCCGCAGCGACCGGTGCACCGCGCGGGAGATCAAGTCATAGATAACCGCAAATGCCGGTACTGCGATAATCATGCCGACGAAACCAAAGAGTCCGCCAAAGAAGAGAATCGAAAACAGTACCCAGAAACTCGAAAGCCCTGTCGAATTGCCCAGGATCTTCGGTCCCAGAATATTGCCGTCAAACTGCTGCAGAAGCAGAATCCAGATGAGGAAATACACACACTGGAGCGGACTGACTAAGAATACCAGGAACGCTGCAGGTATCGCACCGATGAACGGTCCAAAAAAAGGTATCACATTCGTCACACCGATAATGACGCTCAAAAGCATCGGGAACGGCATATTTAAGATCGTCACACCGATGAAACAGATAATACCGATAATGAGGGAATCCACCAGTTTGCCGATGATGAAGCCGCCGAACATCTGATTGATAAAACGTACCTCCTCGATTACCAGATTCGCCTGTCTTAGATTCAGGCAGCCATAAACAATCTTCTTTCCCTGTGCTGCCAGTGTATCTTTAATATTTAACAGATACACCATGACGATCAGACCGATCAGCCAGTTTTTGATAAATTCCAGGACTCCCAGCACACTGCTGGAAACACCTGTCACGATCTGTCCAATCCGGTGCATATCGATGTTGGTAAACGATTTCTCCGCCCAGTTCTGAAAAACTGCCAGGTTATTTTCAAAACTGCTCAGAACCATATTTTCGATCTCCGGATTATTTTTCAAAATACGCTGAATCCATTCATACACATTCTGCACATACAGCGGAAATGAATCCTGAATGCCAATCAAACTCTCGATCAGCTGCGGGATCATGAGCTGGAACATTCCTACCACAAGCACAATAACCAGCCCCAGACTGGCTGCCGTCGCAAGCATCCGGGCTGCACCGCGGACGTATTTGGAATTCTTAGTGACAGAACCAAGGGTCTTTTCCACGATCCCTGCTACCCAGTTATATGCCGGGGCGGTCAGATACGTCAACACCGCACCGCAGAGAATCGGCGCGAGGATTTTCACAATCTTGCGGGTGCCCGCCGACACCACATCCCAGTGTTGGATGCTGAACCAGAGCAGTATGCAGACCGCAATCACCAAAACTGCCGTCATACCCATATAAATGTATTCTTTGAAATCTCTTTTTTCCATACTTATGTTCTTATCCGTTCCTCTTTTCTGATTTTACAATGTGCTTCTGGAAAATGTTACATTTTCTTTACACACTTTCTTTTACAGAGAAAGCAGCGATTGCTCGCTGCTTTTATCCTTTGTAACCCCAAAATGCCGGCTCTTACCATATTGACGCCTAGCGCTGCTAGGTGGGCAACCTCACTTAGATTTCTGTCTTCCACTCGAGAGGAGGCCTGACATCCATCTAAAAATATTGGAATCCCGTTAGTCAAAATGTAGGTTCAAAAAAAGCAAGAGTTGTCGAGCATCCCAGGAATTACAAATATTCTCTTTTGATACGGCTATTATACCGCAAGTCGGATGTTTTTTCAAGTTCCATTTTCTGATAATGCGGTCAGGTTGTTACTGTTCAGATTATCCCTCTCTCTATCTCTTTTAAGAAGCTCCTTTTTGTCTTTTATACTTCTCCCCACTTCATCAGGAAATCTCCCAGCTCTTCCACCGTCTCAATCTGGTAGTCTGCCCCATTTTCCGTAAACTCTTCCCGGGAACCATATCCATACAGCACTGCCGCACATGGGAGCTGATTTTCATGCGCCCCGATAATATCGTGTTTCCGGTCGCCCACCATGATAACCTTCGATTCCTCCGGTGTTGTTCCCAGACGGTCCAGCGTGTAGGCAATCACATCGCCTTTGCGGACCCGGATCTCCTCCATATCCGCCCCGCCAACCAGGGTAAAGTAGGAAAGCAGATCAAAATGCTCCAGAATCTGAATAGCAAACGGTTCCGGCTTCGAGGTTGCCACCGCCAGCGTAAGACCGGCATCCTTTAAACGTGTCAGCATCTCCCGGATTCCCGGATAGACTTTATTTTCAAACATTCCCTGTTTCGTAAAATATTCGTGGAAATGGTCGATCGCTTCGCGCGCCTGCGCTTCGCTGAATCCGTAATATTCTTTAAAACTGTCCGACAGCGGCGGTCCGATGAACGGACACAGTTTATCCAGATCCGGCTCATCGATCCCGTATGCCTGCAGCGCATGCTGGACAGACTTTGTGATGCCTTCCTTCGGATCTGTAAGGGTTCCGTCGAGGTCAAATAGTATGATATGGTTCATATGGTTCGTTCTCCTTATTGTAGTCCGCAGTGCATTACTCCGCAGCACACCAGCTTGAAAAAAATACGTTTTCATTGCTTACGACCATTCTAATACATTTTACGCAAAAAAGAAAGACAACTTTTCTCCAGCCATCTTTCTTTTCTGCGTTTCAGTTACTGTTCACGCATACGTGCCCAGTAACGGAATTTTCCGTGGCTTCGCATTTAAATACGGCAAATTCCTGCTGCCACCACGTTTTCTTACGGCACTTTCGGTTCCAAAAGTGCCTACCCGTGAACAGTAACGTGTTTCACTCTTTATTTGTAAAATTCATGTCCACCATGCTGCATGACATAGGTCAGCTTGCCATCGAACCAGCGTACATTGGAGGAAGCAGAGATTCCGCGGTTCATGAAGTACAGGGCGCCGCCCGAGTAATCCTCGCCTTCCAGTGCACGGTTGACGCAGTCAATTGTCTGCTGCGTTACCTTACAGCTGTTGATCGTTCCATCCAGTACCGGTGAGAACTGGGATGGTTCGTACACAACGGCTTTGACGCTGTTCGGGAATTTCTTGTTTTTCACCCGGTTGATGATTACATTTGCAACCAGTATCTTTCCCCTGTCGTCGCACACACCCGCCTCCGCCTGCACAATTTTCTGCAGAACACTGTAATCTTCATCGCTGTAAGAGATGACTGCGCGTTCCCGGCGCTCCCGTTCTTCTGCTTCCTGCGCCGCCTGCTGGGTCTGCATTCGTACTTCTCGTTCGATTACCTCTACTTCCAGAGCTTCCTTCGCAAGTTCATCCTGAATCCCCTGCTCCAGCCTCTGTCCGAGTAGATGCTGACTTTCCTCGTTGGAGGCGAGAATCGTAAATTCTGATAAGCTCTCTGTCTCTGTCGTTTCTTCTGACTGCAGCATTTCTGTCAGTTCCACATCATCCGGATATTCCCGGTGTGCCGAGGCTGCATTTTTGCCAACGCCGCCAAAACTGACCGAATTAAATGCTATCACCGTCACAACCGCTGCCCCCGTCATCAATACGGCTGCGGTCCGGTACATCCTTTTTGTCACACGGACAAATAATGCCTTTATAAACTGATAAGCAGTCTGAAGAAATGTGTCAATGCTTGGCATACACTCTCCTCTTTCTATCAGTGCAGTCCTCCCAAAACCGGTCTGACTGCCATTTAACATCTGCGGCATCTTCTTTGGCTGTCTGATTTTTTCTGACAGCTAAGGACAGATCCTCTCTGCCTGTGCCGCTTCCTTCAAGTGACGGGAGACATTATATGTGGTTTCCGGCTTCAAAGTCAACGTCTTTTTTACATTTTTGTGACAAATCACATTCTCATTTAACTTTTCCTTAATATTTATGTGAGCATTTTATAAACTTTTTTGCTTTTTCTTTCCATTTTTTATAAACTTTGGCTGGTATAAAATTTTCATTTTTTTACAATTCTGTTAAATTCTGCCCGTCAAAAAAACAGGCGAATCAAGTCGCCTGTTTTTTATGTCAACTGTAATAGAACAATTATTGTATCTGTAAAGGTGTCAGACAGACTCCTTACCACTCTAGATCAGCGCTACAAACTGTGCATCCACATATTTTGCAAGTTCCTCCGGATTCAGAATGACCTGAACGCCTCTCTGACCCGCGCTGATGCTGATTTTGTCGAAAATCTGCGCTGTTTCTTCTATATAAGTAGGGAACTTCTTTTTCATGCCGATCGGGGAACAACCACCTCGCATATAGCCGGTCAGCGGAAGAAGTTCCTTCATATGGATCATCTCCACTTTCTTGTCCTTGGAAGCCTTTGCCACCTTTTTCAGGTCCAGCTCCTCATCGACCGGGATACAGCAGACCAGATAGCCGTTCTTATCGCCCTTTAAAACGAGCGTTTTGAACATCGTGTCATGGTCCATCCCCATCATATCCGCCGCATGGCTGCCGGATAAGTCGTCCTCATCTACTTCATACTCGCCTGCTTCATAATCGATTCCAGCCGCGTCTAAAAGACGCATTACGTTTGTTTTTGTCATAAGCTAAATCCTTTCTGGAGACAGATTTAGTGCACTCCTCTTATTTCTGATTGATATAGTTTACCAGTCCACCGGCTGTGATGATCTTCTGCATGAACTCCGGGAACGCCTGCCCCTGGAAGCTCTGGCCGGTGGTTTTATCGGTAATCACACCGCTGTCAAAATCAACCTCTACCTCATCACCAGCCGCGATTGCTTTTGCAGCCTCCGGGCACTCGATGATCGGCAGACCGATATTAATAGAGTTGCGGTAGAAAATACGTGCAAACGTCTCAGCAATAACACAGCTTACACCTGCACACTTGATTGCCAGCGGCGCATGCTCGCGGGAAGAACCGCAGCCAAAGTTCTTATTTGCTACGATGATATCACCCTTCTGTACTTTATTTACAAACTCTTTATCAATATCTTCCATACAATGTTTTGCCAGCTCGTTGCCATCCGGAGAGTTTAAGTATCTTGCCGGGATGATAACGTCTGTATCTACATTGTCTCCATATTTAAATACATGTCCATTTGCTTTCATTTCTATATCCTCCTGCGATTTATCCTGTTATTTTATCCCAATTCACGAGACGGCACCTGCGATTGAAGGAACCCTTTCCCCGAACCGTAATATCCGTTTGTAACTGTTCGGTACCTTCACAGTCACGCGCAGACCTACTGAACAGTTACATCCGTTTTACTTATTCCTAAACTTTTATGCCTATTACAGTCCCAGTTCCGCCGGTCCGCTCACTTTTCCGGTAATGGCGCTGGCTGCTGCCACTGCCGGGCTTGCCAGATAAATCTCAGAATCCACGTGTCCCATACGTCCAACGAAGTTACGGTTGGTCGTGGATACACATCTCTCGCCTTCTGCCAGGATACCCATATAACCGCCCAGGCACGGACCGCAGGTCGGAGTGCTGACAACAGCACCAGCCTCGATGAAGGTCTCTAAAAGTCCCTCTTTCATGGACTGTAAATAGATCGCCTGTGTCGCCGGAATCACGATGCAGCGCAGACCTTTTTTCACTTTTCTGCCCTTTAAGATCTCAGCTGCGATACGCATATCCTCGATACGTCCGTTCGTACAGGAGCCAATGACAACCTGATCGATCGCAATGTCACCCACCTCATCGATCGTTCTCGTATTCTCCGGAAGGTGCGGGAAGGATACGGTCGGCTTTAACTCGGATAAGTCTATGGTATACTCTTCGTCATACTCTGCATCCGGATCTGCCTCATATACCTTGAAATTACGTTTAGAATGCTCTTTTAAGTACTCAATTGTCTTCTCATCAACCGGAAAGATACCGTTCTTGCCGCCTGCCTCGATCGCCATGTTGCAGATCGTGAAACGGTCATCCATGGAAAGGTTCTTGATGCCCTCGCCGACAAACTCCATGGAACGGTACAGCGCGCCATCTACGCCGATCATACCGATAATGTGAAGAATGACATCTTTACCACTGACCCATTTTGCCGGTTTGCCGATCAGGTTGAACTTGATCGCGGACGGTACCTTGAACCAAGCCTTACCGGTTACCATGCCAGCTGCCATATCGGTACTGCCGACACCTGTAGAGAATGCGCCAAGTGCGCCGTATGTACAGGTATGGGAATCCGCACCGATGACTGCGTCACCTGCTACAACCAGACCTTTTTCCGGAAGGAGTGCATGCTCGATTCCCATCTCTCCTACGTCAAAATAGTTGGTGATATCATGACGACAGGCAAATTCACGACAGCATTTGCAGTTTTCCGCCGACTTGATATCCTTATTCGGGATAAAATGATCCATAACCAGCGCAATTTTGTCATGATTGAATACCGTCTGGTTGTCCATCTTCTTCATCTCATTGACCGCTACCGGCGTTGTGATATCATTTCCAAGAACCAGATCCAGATCTGCTTCGATCAACTGTCCTGCTTTTACCTCTGCAAGACCCGCGTGCGCTGCCAGGATCTTCTGTGTCATTGTCATTCCCATGATTTATTTCCTCCTGCATATACATACTTGGTAACGGCTCCGATGCCCTTACTGTTATAGGAAAAAACTATGTTCCAACGGTGCCGCTGCCATCTTTTGCTTTTTTATGTTTGTATTATAGCACCGGTTCTGTTATAATACAAATATATATTATTAATAGATACTATGAGTCGAAGTTATAGTGTCACTGTTCACGAGTAGGCACTTTTGGAACCGAAAGTGCCGTAAAAAAACGTGGTGGCAGCAGGAATTTGCCGTATTTAAATGCGAAGCCGCGGCAAATTCCGTTACTGGGCACGTATGCGTGAACAGTAACTTTATAGATATAAAGGAGTATTATGGAACAACATTTAACCCAGTACCGTATTTTCTACGCCGTTGCACGCGCCGGTAATATTTCCCGCGCCGCCAAGGAACTTTTTATCAGTCAGCCCGCGATCAGCAAATCAATCAGCAAGCTGGAAGAAAGCCTCGGCATGGCACTTTTTATCCGCAATTCCCGCGGTGTCTCCCTGACCGCAGAGGGACAGGTCTTATTTCAGCATGTGGAAGCCGCCTTTGAAGCACTGGAGCGCGGTGAAAATGAGCTGAAACAGATCCAGAACCTCCACATCGGACAGCTCAAGATCGGCGTCAGCAACACGCTGTGCAAATATATTCTTCTTCCTTATTTAAAGGGATTTATCGCGCAGTACCCGCATGTCCGCATTTTGATTGAAAGTCAGGACACTGCACGCACAATCTCGATGTTGGAACAGCAGAAACTCGACATCGGTCTGATCGCCGAGCCGAAAAACCGCCGCAGCCTTTCATTTCTCCCAGTCATGCGAATCGAGGACACCTTTGTCTGTACCCGGTCGTATCTGGAAAATCTGCGGATCCGCGAAGGTGCCGATGTCGATCCGTTCGAATCCGGGACAATCCTGCTGCTCGACCGTAGCAATATGACGCGCACGCACATTGACGCGTACTTTGCAGAGCACGGAATTGAACCGAAGCAGATTTTAGAGGCGACGACGATGGATCTTCTGATTGAATTTGCCAAAACGGGACTTGGAATCGGATGTGTGATCCGCGAGTTTGTGCGGGAAGAATTAAAGGATGGTTCGCTGATCGAACTCCCGCTGGAAGTGCCAATCCGAAACCGAACGATTGGATTTGCTTATCATCCGGCGGCGATGACGCGGACGATGAATGATTTTGTGAAGTTTTGTTCGGAATGATGAAATAATTGGCAACACGACCGCCATTTCCTATGAAACAAAAAAGTCCGGCGCATGGCGGTCGAGCTGCCATATGCCGGACTTTTTCTGTTTAGTTCCTATTTTTATCAATTTTCTTTTAAAATATTCTTCGCACATTTCCACACACATGGAAATATTTTCCCATCAACCAGCCAGACATACACTTTCGAACAAATTCCTATTAAAATACAGCTCAGAACCAGATTCACCCCGATCGCCAGCTTCTCTCCCGCCTCAGAATAAATGCTGTAAAACCAACAGGAAAAGCTGGCAATCACAAGCCAGTGTGTCAGGAAGATTCCCATGCTATACTCGCCGATCCACAGAATGATTTTTTTGAGGATCTCCGGGAGCCAGGTCTCCAGACCGCCGAGCCAGAAGAGACGGAAGCCTAAAATCATCAGGAATGCAGCAACATGACCATAGAATTCCATGGTTCCGAGTCCGCCTGGAAATCCATGAGCTCCCAATGTGGTTCCGATCCAGAAAGATTTTCGGACGAACCAGATGCTGAAAATCCAAAGGGCGGCACCAAAGATGCCATATTTTCCTTCTCCATCTTTAAGCAGATTCTCTTTTCGCCCTCTTTCTTTCATGGACTTCTCAACTGCCCGCATCAGCAGACAGATCCCATTTCCCAGAAGCAGGCAGATATAAAAGCTGTTCATTCCGATCAGCACTGCCGCGACACCTGCCAGAATCAGGATTTTCTGGCGGGTTCCTACTTCCCGGAGGGCGGAAGAAAGTACAAGAGTCAGAATACTTCCCATGAAAGTGTAGGTCAGCATCCAGGATGGACCATAGTACGTTGAATCCGCCTTGAAGATTGTATCAAACCAGGCATAGCGGATCGCCTTCAGACCGCCTGGCAGATAGCTGTAAAAGTTGCTCAGCCACTCATTTTCCAGGCGCGGAGCAACCCGCACCGTGTAAAAGAGACCGCCCCGGTAAAATAGATATGCCAGCAGAAAGGTGACCGTCAGCGGGCAGGTCAGTTTCAGATAGCGGCGCAGGATCTCCGAGCTCCACGAAGTAAACCGCCCGGAATATACCTTATCGGCTATCAGCATTCCGCTGATTATCAAAAAAAGACTAACCCCGAAGGTTCCATAGCGGAACAGGGGAAGCGGTCCTATTTCCATCAGCGCATTTACCTTATTGCTGCCCCAGCTCCCGAATGTACCGAACCAGTGACTTCCCAAAACCGCCAGACAGGCATATGCCTTGATTATATTTACGTCATCATAGCGTTTCATCCGCGTTTCCTTTCCCATTCATGTAAAAAAATGTGCCTTTTTTGTGTAATAGAACATTCCAAAGAATATCCTATGAAACAAAAAAACAGGACCGCTGCAAACCTGCAGCAGCCCTGTATAAGATTTCCTATACTTGAAAAACGATTAGTTGTTGATCAGCTTATCGTTCTCGTTGTTCCAGCTGTAAAGCTTACGGATCTCTGCGCCAACTTTCTCAGACGGATGCTCGGAAGCAAGCTTTCTCATAGCCTGGAAGTGTACCTGACGACCTGCCGGGGACATATCCAGTAAGAACTCTTTTGCAAAGGTACCGTCCTGGATATCGGACAGAATTTTCTTCATAGCTTTCTTTGTCTCAGCGGTAACGATCTTCGGTCCGGTTACATAATCGCCGTACTCAGCTGTGTTGGAGATGGAGTATCTCATACCAGCGAAACCAGACTGATAAATCAGGTCTACGATCAGCTTCATCTCGTGGATACACTCGAAGTAAGCATTTCTCGGGTCATAACCAGCCTCACACAGAGTCTCGAAACCAGCCTGCATCAGAGCACAAACACCGCCACAAAGAACTGCCTGCTCACCGAAGAGGTCTGTCTCAGTCTCGGTACGGAATGTAGTCTCCAGAAGACCTGCTCTAGCGCCGCCGATGCCAAGACCATAAGCCAGTGCACGGTCAAGTGCCTTGCCTGTATAATCCTGCTCTACTGCTACCAGACACGGTGTACCCTTACCAGCCTGATACTCACTTCTTACAGTGTGACCCGGTGCCTTCGGAGCGATCATGGTTACATCGACATTCTTCGGCGGTTTGATGCATCCGAAGTGGATGTTAAAGCCATGAGCGAACATAAGCATGTTGCCCTCTTCCAGGTTTGGCTCGATGTCTTTCTTGTACATATCTGCCTGAAGCTCATCGTTGATCAGGATCATGATGATATCAGCCTGTTTTGCAGCCTCTGCTGCGGTGTATACTTTAAATCCCTGTGCCTCTGCTTTTGCCCAAGACTTGCTGCCCTTGTAAAGACCGATGATAACATCGCATCCGGACTCTTTTAAGTTCAGGGCATGTGCATGACCCTGGCTGCCGTAACCGATAATAGCAATCTTCTGTCCTTCTAATAAGGATAAATTACAATCTTCCTGATAGTAAATCTTTGCTGCCATTTTTCATTTCCTCCTTGGATCTAACAAAAATAAAATAAATTTATTATAAAGCATAGACCGGCGCCTCTCTGTGCGTCTTTGGACCAGACTTTGTAAACCTGTTGAATGCCTTGTATCCAGTCTATCGACTGATGTACTATGGCAGATAGCGGATATCATCCGCACCTCTGGAAAGACCGGTAAGACCTGTTCTGGCTAATTCCAGAATCTCATAATCTTCCAGAAGATTAATCAACGCGTCCTGTTTGGACTGGTCGCCTGTCAGCATAACAGTGACAGAATCTTTTCCCACATCGACAATCGACGCACGGAAAATCTCGGAAATCGCATTGATCGCCATCCGCTGGTTCGCATTTGCCCTCACCTTGACGAGCATCAGCTCACGATATACGGAATGACCTTCCCGCAGTTCCTTGATGTCGTGTACATCTTCCAGTTTTCCAAGCTGCTTCTGAATCTGCTCCAGAACCTGATGATCGCCCAGCGATACAACCGTCATACGGGAGTATCTCGGATCCGCGGTCACGCCAACTGTAAGACTTTCGATATTATATCCGCGGCGGCTGAAAAGTCCAGCCACACGGCTTAAAACGCCGGCAGTATTATCTACCAGCAATGATAACACAATTCTGCTCATGCAATCTTCCCACCTTGATCTTCTGTCTTGTTCGTATAGCCTTAATGATAGCAACCAATTCTCAGTTTGTCAACTAATTAAAAGGAATGCTTTGTATTCCTCAGAGATATATCATTACTGTTCACGCATACGTGCCCAGTAACGGAATTTGCCGTGGCTCCGCATTTAAATACGGCAAATTCCTGCTGTCACCACGTTTTCTTACGGCACTTTCGGTTCCAAAAGTGCCTACCTGTGTACATTAACGATATATCAACACATCATTTCTGGTGTTCCTGCCACTTTTTTTCCCAGTCCGGACCGTATTTAAAATACATCTTCATCTCGGTTCCGACACTGATGAGGCGTGCATCGTCCGGGATCTCCTCACGCGTATACCAGCCTGCCTCAGAAAGCTCGTCCTCCTGCAGCCGGATCTTATCGTCCCCATCCAGTTCTGCAAAAAATCCGATCATCTCCGTATCAGTAAACGCCCACGGCTGACTCTTGAAATAGCGGATATTTTTAACTTTCAGCCCGACTTCCTCCATCACTTCGCGGCGGACGGTCTCTTCAAATGTCTCCCCGATCTCGACAAATCCAGCGATCAGCGCATATCCACGGTAGGTACTGTGGTTGACGCGGTAGCGCGACATAAGAAGTTTGTCCCCGTTCGTGATCGCCACGATGACTGCCGGGGAGATCTTTGGATATTCCGTCTGGCCGCAGACCGGGCAGACGAGCGCCCGCTCGATCTTGCTGTCCTCCGTCTTTGCCCCACAGCGCCCGCAGAACTGACGGCTCTGTCTCCAGCGCCACAGCTGCACCGCCGTGATCGCTGCAAATGCCTGGTGCATCGGCTCCATCGCACGGATGTCGGTCGGCGTTTTCCATGCATAGTAAAGCTGTTCCAACTCTTTTTCTGCCCCTTCCAGTGTACCAGAATCCGTCTTCCCAGCTTCCATATTATTTTTGTCCGAAACAGGCATCTGACCAGCCCCTTCTTTTAGCTTTGCCAGAATCTCTTCTGCTTCTTTCTCCGGCACACTGACCAGAAAATATGGCTTCTCATCAACCGAAAAGAGATAGACCGCCCGATCCATCAGTTCCGGAACTGCCGCCTCAATCTCCTCCCGGCGCGGGATAGTAAGCACATGTTCCTCCGCGGTCTCACGCAAAAGAATCCGGCCTTTCTGGATGCAGAAGACGTAGTCCTGTGCTCCAGGTTTCTGAATGTGGTATGTATTGTCATAGCAATGTGGTGCGATGTCCTGTATCATAACTTTATCTCTCTATCCTTTTATTCTCCAAAACTTGTGCAACCGTTATTTCCATACTGTGTAACGGCTGTCCCCGCAGGCATTCATTGTAATCTTTCTGCAAGTCTCTTCATTTTACTCTTTTTATTAAAAAAATACAATCCCCGGTTCGCCCCAGACTTACAACCGTCCCACAAAATCCTCATATCCAAACGCCCGCACCACTTCCGCTGTCCCATCTTCATGCCGGTATACGATCGACGGAAGCGGCATTCCATTAAAGGTATTATTTTTGACCATCGTATAGAGCGCCATATCGCCAAACACCAGCCGTCCGCCCTCTTTTAGCGGTGCATCAAACGAATAATCCCCGATGCAGTCCCCCGAAAGACAGGTTGGTCCGCCCAGGCGGAACGTATACGGCTTTTCGCCCGCTTCTCCCGCTCCGATAAGCGGCGGACGGTACGGCATTTCCAGCACATCCGGCATATGGCAGGCTGCCGAGGTATCCAGAATCGCAATCTGCATGCCGTTTTCCATCGTCTCCAGCACGGAAGTTACAAGAAATCCCGCGTTTAAGACAACCGCCTCGCCCGGTTCCAGGTATACTTCCACACCATATTTTTCGCGCAGCCCGTGCACCAGGCGGATCAGGCGTTCCCGGTCATAATCTTCTCTCGTAATGTGATGTCCGCCGCCCAGGTTCAGCCATTTTACCTTTGAAAACCAGGCTCCAAACTTCTCCTCCGCTGCCCGCAGCGTCGTCTCCAGGTCATCTGAATTCTGTTCGCAGAGCGTATGCATATGAAATCCATTCAGATACGGAAGGATAGTTTCTTCAAAGTTTCCCGCCTCCGAAAGCATCGAAAGAGTCGTCCCCATGCGGGATCCCGGCGCACACGGATCATAGATCGCGTGACCCTCCTGCGTGGAACACTCCGGGTTCAGCCGGAGTCCCGCCTGTTTTCCGGCTTTTTTTATTTTTTCACCATATTTCAGCACCTGCCCCGGCGTATTAAAAACAATGTGGTCGGCATAATTTAAAATCTCATCAAACTCATCCGGGCGGTAGGCGGCAGAAAACACATGGGTCTCCCCGCCAAACTCCGTTTTTCCAAGTCGCGCCTCATAAAGCCCGCTCGCCGCGGTTCCCGACAGATACTGACGAATCAGCGGGTAGACCGAATACATGGAAAATGCTTTCTGTGCCAGCAGAATCCGGCATCCAGCCCGCTCTGCCGTATCTTTCAAAATTTCCAGATTTTTCTTTAAAAGCGTCTCATCCACCACATAAAATGGCGTGCGGATCGCCGCCGTGTCCCGGAGAACCCCGGCCGCCTCCCGTTCCTGCATCTGTTTTCCTTCCTTTCCTTCTCGCTTCCATCTTCCCTGTCCATTCTCTTCCTGCGCCTAAAAACGCAAAATAAAACCAGTTTCTTACATGGAGGCATTTTTATCTTAATCCACCAGTGCCGGATCCCAGGATTCCTTCCACGGAAGTCCCCATTTATTTAACGCATCCATAAATGGATCCGGATCAAATTCTTCAATATTATAAACGCCCGGTTTCTGCCAGGTTCCATTCATCACCAGCATCGCACCGATCATCGCCGGTACACCGGTTGTATAGGAGATCGCCTGGGAACCAACCTCTTTGTAGCACTCCTGATGATCACAGATATTATATAAGTAATACTTCTTCTCTTTTCCATCCTTCTTACCCTGGAAAATGCATCCGATATTCGTTTTTCCAACAGTACGCGGACCAAGGGATGCCGGATCCGGAAGCACTGCCTTTAAGAACTGCAACGGTACGATCTCTTTTCCTTCGTACATAATCGGCTCGATCGAAGTCATGCCGACGTTCTCCAGACACTTTAAATGGGTCAGGTAACTCTGACCGAAGGTCATGAAGAAGCGGATCCGCTTGATTCCCGGCATATTAAGCGCCAACGATTCGATCTCCTCATGGTGAAGCAGGTACATATCCTTCATGCCGACGCCGTCAAAATCATACTCTCTCTTGATCTCCATCGGTTTCGTCTCTACCCAGTGTCCATCTTCCCAGTAAGAACCGTTTGCCGACACCTCCCGGATATTGATCTCCGGGTTAAAATTGGTTGCAAACGGATAGCCGTGGTCGCCGCCGTTGCAGTCCAGAATGTCGATGTAGTTGATTTCGTCAAATTCATGTTTCAGCGCATACGCCGAAAACACACCGGTTACACCCGGATCAAAGCCACTTCCCAGCAGTGCGGTAATGCCCGCCTCTTTAAATTTCTCACGGTATGCCCACTGCCATTTGTACTCAAATTTTGCCGTGTCCTCCGGCTCATAGTTCGCAGTATCGATATAATGGGTCTTCGTCGCCAGGCAGGCATCCATGATCGTCAGATCCTGGTACGGAAGCGCCAGGTTCAGCACCACATCCGGGTTAAATTTCTCAATCAGGGCAATCAGCTCGTCCACGTTGTTTGCATCCACCTGCGCAGTCTGGATCTTCGTCTTGGTGGTTCCTTCTAATTTTTCTTTCAGCGCATCGCATTTGGACTTCGTCCGGCTTGCAATGCAGATCTCCTCAAATGCCTCGCTGTTCTGGCAGCACTTGTGAATTGCTACGGAAGCTACGCCTCCACATCCGATAATTAACGCTTTTCCCATCTTTTTTCCTCCTGTATTCTGAAATGTACTCTGTTTTTGTTCCATTTTTCACATTTGCTTTTGTTCAAACACTTTTCAGTTCATGTCTCAAACACACACTTTTATTTGATGATACCAGGATCAAAAGGTCAGAAGTTCGACGCAAGCTTGCTTGCAGGAGAATTTTTGACCTTAGGACCCGCCAAAAACATTTCTTACTTAATCTTTGGATTTCCCAACAGCGCCAGCAGCATCTCCCTTACAATCTTGCACGCCACCGCCGTCGATGCACCGGACGCATCCAGCGCCGGGGATAATTCATTCACATCACATCCAACAATCCAAGCTGCGCTGCAGATCTGCGTGACTGCCCGTCGAAGTTCCTCAAAACTGATTCCGCCCGGTTCCGGCGTTCCTGTTCCCGGAAACACACTCGGATCCAGCACATCCAGATCCAGGGTAAAATACACCGGTTTTCCTTCCAGTTTCCGAAGAGTTTCCTGAAGAACTTCCATATCCACAATAAATGGATGCGTCGTCACGTGTTCTTTTCCCCAGCGCCATTCCTCCCGGTCGCCGGAGCGGATACCAAACTGCGTGATCCTGCCGTCTCCCAGGACTTCCCAGCAGCGGCGCAGCACACAGGCGTGCGAAAGTTTCGCACCCAGATAATCGTCCCGCAGATCGGCATGTGCATCAAAATGGATGATATGCAGATCCGGATATTTCTCTGCCAGCGCCTGCACCGGTGCCAGCGTCACCAGGTGCTCGCCGCCCAGCATAAATGGTATCTTGCCATCCCCGGCAACCTCCGCCGCCCGTTCCCGCAGATCCTTTAACGCCAACGATGCGTCGCCAAAGCAGAGCTCCTGATCGCCCGCGTCAAACACGGCGTAATCGGTCAGATCACGGTCCTGGTACGGCGAATACGATTCCAGCCCATAGGATTCCGAACGGATCGCCCGTGAGCCGAACCGGGTGCCCGGGCGGTACGAAGTGGTCGAGTCAAACGGCGCGCCGTAGAGCACGATCCCCGCCTCCTCATAGCTGGCGTCACACGCCAGAAACGTCTCAATATTTGCCTTCAACATCTTCTAACATCTCCTCCACATATGCCGGCAGGTAAAATGCCCCTTTATGCAGGGTCGTCGTATAATACCGGCAGTCCAGCCCCCGCAGGTTCCATCTTGTCTCATCCAAATTCTTTAACGGATGGTATTTCTTCGACGCAAATCCAAACAGCCAGTGCCCGGACGGGTAGGTCGGGATATGCGCCTGATAGACGCGGCTAATCGGAAACGACTCTACGATCCGCTTATGAGCCCGCTTGCACGCCTCCGCGTCTTCGGCATAAAACGGGCTTTCATGCTGATTGACCATGATGCCGTCCTCTTTTAACGCCTTATAGCAGTTCCCGTAAAATTCCCGGGTAAAAAGCCCCTCGCCCGGTCCAAACGGGTCGGTCGAATCCACGATGATCAGATCGTATTCATTTTCCTTAAAGCGGACATATTTCAGCCCATCCTCATAGTGGATCGAGAGTCTCGGATCATCGAGACGGCACGCTGTCTTCGGCAGATATTTCCGGCAGACCTCCACCACCAGCGGGTCGATCTCCACCATGTCGATGTGCTCGATCTCCGGATAGCGGGTCAGCTCCCGGATCACGCCTCCATCCCCGGCTCCAATTACCAGTACCTTTTTGACCAACGGATGCACTGCCATCGGCACATGCGTGATCATTTCGTGATAGATAAATTCATCCTTTTCCGTCAGCATCATATATCCATCCAAAGTCAGAAACCGCCCAAATTCCGGCGAATCAAAGACATCGATCCGCTGAAACTCGCTCTTTCCGCTGTAAAGCTGGCGATCCACCCGGATGGAAATTTTTACATTTGGCGTATGATTCTCTGAAAACCAGAAATTCATAATTTTCCCCTTTCTATCTACTGCTTATCTATTTCAGCACATTCAGGCGCTCAATCCCCGGATCCTCCGGTCCAGTCATTGAACATCCTTTTTCCAGCGCATACGCAATGTAGTCAATGATCTCTTCCGTGATCTGCTCGCCCGGCGTCAGAATCGGGATGCCCGGCGGGTAGCACATGACAAACTCACTGCACACACGTCCGGCTGTCTCGCGGATCGGAAGAGATTCTTTTTCTCCGTAAAATGCCTCCTGCGGCGACATCGCCACGATCGGGTCAATATAGTCAAAATCCATCAGCGTCGATTTATCCCGGCTGAACCGGCGCTTGATCTCCGCCAGTGCGCTGACCAGGCGCTCTACCTCCCGCTGTCGGTCACCGATGGAGAGATATGCCAGAATATTTCCCAGATCACCAAATTCCGCCTGGATATCGTACTCGTCCCGGAGAAGATCATAAACCTCGATCCCCGCCAGCCCGATATCGCGCGTGTGAATTGAAAGTTTGGTCACATCGAAATCATAAATGCTGTCGCCGTTTATCAGCTCCTTTGAATAGGCATAATAACCGCCAATCCGGTTGATTTCTGTTCTCGCATACTCCGCCAGCTCCACCACCTGCTTAAATGCCTCACGCCCGCGAAGCGCCAGGTTCCGTCTGGAGATGTCGAGGCTGGAAAGGAGCAGGTAGGAACCACTCGTCGTCTGCGTCAGATTGATAATCTGGCGGACATACCCGGCGGACATACCCGGACCCGTCAGAAGAATCGAGCTCTGCGTCAGGCTCCCGCCCGATTTGTGCATCGAAACCGCCGCCATATCCGCCCCAGCTGCCATCGCGGAAACCGGCATATTTTCCCCGAAATAAAAATGGGTTCCATGCGCCTCATCAGCTAAACACAACATCCCATGCTCATGTGCCAGCTTTACGATCGAGCGCAGATCCGAACAAATGCCGTAATACGTCGGATTGTTCACAAACACCGCCTTAGCATCTGGATTTTCCTTGATCGCCCGGCGCACATCTTCCACGCGCATTCCAAGCGGAATCCCCAGTCTCTTATCGCCAGCCGGATTCACATAGACCGGAACCGCACCGCCAAGCACCATCGCGCCCATGACGCTGCGATGGACATTTCGCGGCAATATAATCTTCTCGCCCCGCTTGACTGCCGTCAGCACCATGCTCTGGACCGCCGATGTCGTACCGCCGACCATCAGGAATGCGTGTGCCGCCCCGAATGCCTCAGCCGCCAGCTGCTCCGCATCCGCAATGACGGACACTGGATGGCAGAGGTTATCGAGCGGCTTCATGGAATTGACGTCCAGCCGCATGCAGGTCTCTCCTAAAAGTTTCGTCAGCTCCGGGTTGCCGCGCCCCCTCTTGTGCCCCGGAACATCAAACGGCACCACGCGCATCTTCTGAAATGCTTCCAGCGCCTCATAGATCGGCGCGCGCTCCTGGGTCAGCGCGTCATCTCTTCGACTGCCTTCCCCTGTTTCCTTCTGTCCTGAAGCTTCCCTTCTGCGCCGTGTACTCCTTCCGACGCCCGGCTCCAGATTTCTTCTCTCTTCTTCCATCTGCCGTTCCTCCTGAAACTCACTCATTCGTTTCTTCTATCGTATTTTCCAGTCAAACCATTCTCTTTCCTCTCAAAAAGCATTTCTTTTAAAACACATTCCTTCCGCTGAAAATTTCAATCATCTCCCGCCGCAGGCTGTCCATAATACTGAGCCTGGTGGTCGGCGGAAGTTCATAGACATCTGTCTTAAACAGATAATTCTGCAGGTCGATCTCTTTCAGCATCATCTTGGTATGGAACAGATTCGCCTCGTACACATTGATATCGACCACATCGTAGCGCCGCAGCGTTTCCTTGGAGATATAATCCTGAATCGAGCGGATCTCACGATCCATAAACAGCTTTTTTCCGTCCACATCCCGCGTGAACCCGCGCACCCGGTAGTCCATCGTGATGATGTCCGAATCAAACGAACCAATCAGGTAATCGAGAGTCGAAAGCGGCGTGATCTCCCCGCAGGTCGCCACGTCGATATCCACCCGGAAGGTCGCCAGACAGGTCTCCGGATGGTATTCCGGATAGGTATGGACGGTCACATGGCTCTTGTCCAGATGCGCCACCTGCGTCTCCCCCTGCACCGGCACCATGGAACCTTCTGCAATCAGAAGCGTGACCGAAGCCCCCTGCGGATCATAGTCCTGCTGGGAAATACTCAATACCCGCGCCCCGATCATATCCGTCAGCGACGTTAGGATCCGGGTCAGGCGTTCCGAATTGTACTGCTGATCGATGTAGGCAATATAATCCTTCTGCTCCCTCGGTGTCTTGGCATAACAGACATCATAGATATTAAAGCTAAGCGCCTTTGTCAGGTTATTAAAGCCGTATAATTTTAATTTTTCGCTGTGATCCATATCTTCCTTCTCCTGAAATATAAATGGTGTTGATCATGTAATAGGAAATTCCAAGGAATTTCCTATTACACATAAAAAAGAATGTGCCTTGGCACATTCTCGCGCCGAGCGCGGTCGCTTGCGAC
>NZ_CAKVZK010000029.1:0-40058 GCF_934835585.1 Clostridium sp. AF02-29
TTCAGGTCCGTGTGATGGCAACATCATGAGGGTTCAAGTCCCTTCTTCTGCATGACTGATAGCCCGGTACAGAGATGTGCCGGGTTTTTGCTATACTCTGATTCAATAAATTCAGGTATAAATTTGCGGAAAACAGGCTTGCAATTTAAATGAAATTGTGCTATACTACTCTTTGTCGGTGAGAAAATCATCGGACAGAGAAAATTGAAAAACAGTAAGCGGGAGTGCTGGAATTGGCAGACAGGCAAGACTAAGGATCTTGTGGGTGTATGCTCGTGTGGGTTCAAGTCCCATCTCCCGCAGTGAGCAGAAGTGGCGGAATTGGCAGACGCGCACGGTTCAGGTCCGTGTGATGGCAACATCATGAGGGTTCAAGTCCCTTCTTCTGCATGATCGATAGCCCGGTACAGAGATGTACCGGGTTTTGTTTTGTTAAAAAAATAGATAGAATATGATGCTGGGATTTGCCATATAAGCATAAACTGTAAAATGAGTGAATTAGTGAATGGCAAGAGCCAGAAAAAAGAAAACCTTTTAAACTTATCTTTGGATGCGACAGAAGCGGAACGGGAAAAGTCCCCGGCACTTCAGATGGGATACGACCAGAATACGAAACGCTGGGAACTAATCATTCAATATAATGGAACTGTGGAAAAGTTGCAGGAACAGCTGCCGCAGGCGGAGATTTATCCACTTTCCGGCGGCTACGCGATTGTGCGGCTTCCTGAATCGCAGGTGGATGATCTGGCAGGATTATCACAGGTTGAGTATATAGAAAAGCCGAAGCGTCTTTATTTTGAGGTGAACCGGGCGATTCGTGATACCTGTATTGCGCCGGTGCAGAGCGGAAATCAAGTCTCTCAAAACGTGTATGGCAGAGATGCTGATTTAAGTGGTCGCGGCACATTGACTGCCATCATCGACTCCGGAATCGATTATTTCCATCCGGACTTTCGAAACGCAGATGGAACGACGCGCATTGCCGCACTCTGGGATCAGGAGCAGAACCGGATTTATACGCGGGAGGAGCTCAACCGGGCATTGGAGGCGGGCAGCCGGGAACGCGCTTACGAGATCGTCCAGTCGCGGGATGTGAGCGGGCACGGGACGGCAGTTGCGGCGATTGCAGCCGGAAATGGCTGGGAGGGCGGCGGACACTACCGGGGAGTAGCCTGGGAGAGTGAACTTCTGGTCGTGAAGCTTGGAACGCCGCTTGCGGATTCATTTCCCAGGACAACAGAGCTGATGCGGGCGTTGGACTATGTGGTGGGAATCGCACAGGAATGGCGGATGCCGGTGGCGGTGAATCTGAGCTTTGGAAATACATACGGTTCGCATGACGGAACCAGCCTGCTGGAGACGTATCTAAATTCGATGGCAGAGCGGGGGCGGACTTCCATCATCGTGGGAACCGGAAATGAAGGATACAGCATGGGACACCGGGCGGGATTTCTGCAGATGGGACGTGCGGTGGAGATAGAGCTTGCAGTGGGGGAATATCAGACGGGCTTCGGTGTGCAGCTATGGAAATTGTATCAGGACCGGTTTTCAGTAGAAATTTTCAGCCCGGGCGGCAGCAGCACCGGGGTGATCCGGGAATCATTGGGAGCACAGCGGCTTTCCTATGAGACGGAAGAGATTCTTCTATATTATGGGATGCCGAGTCCATACAGTCAGGCGCAGGAGATTTATCTGGATTTGATTCCAAAAGGAAGCTACATTCAGGACGGGCTCTGGAAAATCCGTCTGATTCCAGAAGAAATACGGGATGGTCAGTATGATCTGTGGCTGCCAGCGGGCATGGCACTGAACAGAGAAACACGTTTTTTGACGGCATCGCCGGACACGACGCTGACAATCCCATCGACCGCCAGCCGGGCGATCTCGGTGGGGGCGTACGATGACGCCACGCAGGCGTATGCAGATTTTTCCGGTCGTGGATTTGCAAGATTGGGGCATCCGATCAAACCAGAGCTGGCGGCACCTGGTGTAAATATCATCACCGCCCGCGCAGGCGGCGGATATGAGGCGGTGACAGGAACTTCCTTTGCTGCTCCATTTGTGACCGGATCGGCGGCTCTGATGATGCAATGGGGGATTGTAAATGGGAACGATCCCTATCTGTATGGGGAGAAACTGAAAGCATATCTCATCCGCGGGGCGCGGAGTCTGCCGGGGGAGACGGTATATCCGAATGAGCGGGTGGGGTATGGGGCATTGTGTCTGGAGCGAAGTTTCCCGTTGTAAAAACAATAGGAAGTGCAAGGTGCACAAAAAACAATAAATGAAATTGTAAATTATATTTAAAGCGTTAATTGAATTTTCTGCTCAAAAGAGTATAATTTATATGGTATAAAATGCAATGAGTATGGCAATAAAAGAACGGGAATACAGAGAGTTACTGGATGGAGCAGGAAAACTGTTTGGATAGAAAATCCGCCTTTGTTATCCGACTGGATAGCAGAGGCGTTTTTTTATAAATAAACAAAGGAAAGAGGTTTAACTATGAGTGGAGTAATGATGATGATAATCGCCATCGTTGTTCTGGGAGGAGCATACCTCCTGTACGGGCGTTATCTCCAGAATAAGTGGGGCATCGATCCAAATGCCAAAACTCCGGCATATGAGATGGAGGACGGTGTCGATTATGTACCGGCTGATACAAACGTTGTGTTTGGTCATCAGTTCGCGTCGATCGCCGGTGCGGGTCCGATCAATGGTCCGATCCAGGCGGCAATTTTTGGCTGGCTTCCGGTCCTGCTTTGGATTTTAATCGGCGGCGTATTTTTCGGCGCCGTTCAGGATTTTGCATCCATGTATGCGTCTGTCAAAAATAAGGGTCGTACAATCGGATACATCATCGAAGAGTACATTGGAAAATTAGGAAAGAAATTATTTCTTTTATTCTGCTGGCTGTTCTGTATTCTGGTTGTCGCAGCGTTTGCAGACGTTGTAGCGGGAACATTTAAGGGATTTACGGTCGATGAGGCAGGTGCTGTCACAAAGATAGCGGCAAATGGAGCCGTTGCAACTACTTCTATGTTATTTATCATCGAGGCAGTTGCACTTGGATATTTCCTCAAATATACCAAATTCAACAAATGGATCAACACAGCCGTCGCTATCTTATTACTGGTGGCAGCGATCGCGCTGGGACTGAATTTCCCGGTCTATGTCGATCTTGGAACCTGGCATATTATTATCTTTGTGTACATTCTGATTGCCAGTGTCGCTCCGGTATGGGCGCTGCTTCAGCCGCGTGATTATCTGAACAGCTATCTGCTGATCTTTATGATCGTCGGTGCAGTTATCGGTGTATTTGTGGCCAATCCGGCATGTAATTTGAAACCGTTTACAAGCTTTAATGTAAATGGACAGTATATGTTCCCGATTTTATTTGTAACGATTGCTTGTGGCGCAGTTTCCGGTTTCCATTCTCTGGTATCTTCCGGTACTGCATCTAAACAGATCAAAAATGAAAAGAACATGCTTCCAGTTTCGTTTGGCGCAATGCTGATGGAGAGTATGCTTGCTATCATCGCACTGATTGCAGTTGCTTCCTTTGCAGATGGCGAGGCAGCAGCACAGGGACTTACCACCCAGCCGCAGATTTTTGCAGGCGCGATCGCAAACTTTCTTTCCGTAGTTGGTCTGCCGCATTCGCTTGTATTTACATTAATCAACCTGGCGGTATCTGCATTTGCACTGACTTCCCTGGATTCGGTTGCCCGAGTAGGACGTCTGTCGTTCCAGGAATTTTTCATGGATTCGGACACAGACGAGGAAAATATGAGCCCGTTTGTAAAAGTAGTAACCAATAAATATTTTGCAACCATCATCACACTGGTACTCGCATACCTGCTTACCAAGGTCGGCTATGCAGAGATCTGGCCGTTATTCGGTTCTGCAAACCAGCTGTTATCGGTACTTGCTCTTGTAGCTTGTGCAGTATTCTTAAAGAAAACCAAGCGTCAGGGCTGGATGCTCTGGGTGCCGATGCTGTTCATGATGGCAGTTACCTTTACTGCACTGAGCATGACCATCATAAAGCTCACAAACGCATTTATGACGACCGGTCTGGATCTGGGAAATACACTGCAGCTTGTATTTGCAGTGCTGCTGTTAATCCTGGGTGTATTAGTAGCAATTCAGGGTATCAAGAAACTGCTTGAAAAAGCGGATAAGTAAAAATAATAAGTGAAAATAAAATGTAGATGAGGTCCATCAGGGACAGCCGTTACGTTTTGTATGTATGATAGTAAAGAGAGGATGTCTGTATTCAAAAGAACAGATGTCTTCTCTTTTTCATTCTAAGCCCCTTTGTTCAATAGATGGAAATAAGTAGTCATAATTCCCCTTCTTTCCACATAAAATAAAAAAAGAAAATAGAAAAAGATCAAAAATCCATGGAAAACCTCTGTCCCAAATTACAAAAATATGATATTATTATAAGATAATGGGCGAACTTTCGAATTTATTCCGTAAATTATTCTGAATAAAGGTGGGATCTGGATGAATATCAGAGAAACGATCGAAAAATGGGAACAGGAAACCCTGAGTCCGTATGCGTCGCTGAGTGCGAATACACGGGGCCGGGAGCGGAAAGAACCGCTCTGCGACATCCGGCCAGAGTATCAGCGCGATCGCGACCGTATTCTGCACAGCAAATCGTTCCGGCGTCTGAAACAGAAAACGCAGGTTTTTCTGGCGCCGGAGGGCGACCATTACCGGACGCGCCTGACGCACACGCTGGAAGTATCGCAGATAGCGCGCACGATCGCAAAAGCGCTGCGGCTGAATGAGTCTCTGGCGGAGGCGATCGCGCTGGGGCACGATCTGGGACATACGCCGTTTGGTCATTCGGGGGAGGCGGTGCTCAACCGGCTCTGCAGCGAGGGGTTCGCGCATTATCAGCAGAGTGTCCGTATTGTGGAGGTGCTGGAGCAGAAGGGGCAGGGGCTGAACCTGACCTGGGAGGTTCGCAACGGGATCCTGAACCACCGGACGAGCGGTCATCCGGCGACGCTGGAAGGGAATGTTGTGCGGCTTTCAGATAAAATTGCCTACATAAACCATGATATAGATGATGCGATCCGGGGAAAGATCATGAAGGAAGAGGATTTGCCGCGGGAGTACACGGACATTCTGGGGAACAGTGTGCATGAGCGGCTGAATATCATGATCCACGACATCATCGAGCACAGCCAGGACAAGCCGGAGGTGGCGATGTCACCGGAACGCGAGGAGGCGATGCACGGGCTGCGCCGCTGGATGTTTGACCATGTCTACCATGACGGGATTGCGAAAGCGGAGGAAGGGCGCGCACAGCAGATGATAGAGATGCTGTATGGATATTATATGGCGCATCCGGAGGAACTTCCGGAAGAATCCCACCGGATTATGGAGATAAGAAATGAGACGAAAGAGCGCGCGGTATGCGATTATATCGCGGGTATGACAGATATTTACGCGATTGACCGGTTTAAGGAATTGTTTATTCCGAAAGCCTGGAGCGTATAAGGAGGAAGAAATGTATTATCCGGAAGAGGTAATCGAGGAAGTCAGAATGCGTAGCGACATTGTGGATGTGATTTCCGGATACGTGAAGCTGCAGAAGAAGGGAAGCAACCTGTTTGGACTCTGCCCGTTTCATCATGAGAAATCGCCATCCTTTTCGGTGTCACCGTCCAAGCAGATGTACCACTGCTTTGGCTGCGGTGTCAGCGGCAATGTGATTACGTTTGTGATGGAATATGAAAATTATTCATTCCGCGAGGCGGTTGAGATGCTGGCGGACCGTTCAGGCGTGAAACTGCCGAAGATGGAATATTCTAAAGAGGCAAAGGCGAAGGCGGACCGCAAGGCGGCGCTTCTGGAGATCAATAAGCTGGCAGCCAATTATTTTTATTACCAGCTCAAGCAGCCGCAGGGAAAGATAGGATATGATTATCTGGTAAAGCGGAAGCTGACGGATGAGACGATCCGGCGGTTCGGACTGGGATTTTCCAATAAAATCAGCGACGATCTGTACCGGTATCTGAAAAGCAAGGGCTATGAGGACGAGCTTTTAAAGGATACGGGGCTGGTGACGATCGAGGAGCGCGGCGCCAGGGACAAGTTCTGGAATCGTGTCATGTTTCCGATCATGGATGTCAACAGCCGGGTGATCGGGTTTGGCGGACGTGTCCTCGGGGATGGGGAACCGAAATACTTAAACTCACCGGAGACGATGCTGTTTGACAAAAGCCGGAATCTATACGGACTTAATTACGCGCGTACTTCGAGAAAGAAATATATGATGCTCTGCGAGGGCTACATGGATGTGATTTCCATGCACCAGGCGGGGTATACGAACGCGGTCGCATCGCTGGGAACGGCGCTGACCGAGCAGCATGCGGCGCTTCTGAAGCGGTATACGGATCAGGTCATTCTGACCTACGACAGCGATGGCGCGGGCGTCAAAGCGGCGCTGCGGGCGATTCCGATCCTCAAGCGGGCAGGAATTTCAACCAAGGTATTGAATATGCGTCCGTATAAGGATCCAGATGAATTTATGAAAAATCTGGGAGCAGAGGAGTTTGAAAAGCGGATCGAGACGGCTAGAAACAGCTTTCTCTATGAGATCGATGTGCTGAAAGCCGGCTTTGATATGGAAGATCCGGAGCAGAAGACGGCATTTTACAATCAGACGGCGCGCAAGCTGCTTGAATTTGGCGAGGCGCTGGAGCGGGATAATTATATACAGGCGGTTTCGCGGGAATACTTTATCAATTATGAAGATCTGCGGCGGCTGGTCAACCAGCTCGGAAGCCGGTATGGCGTCGGGGAGGTAGGCGGAAGCGTCGGCAGTACCGGGGCAGTGGCGGAAAACCGCGGTGCTGGAAATGCAGAGTTTCCGGGAAATGCGGGACCGGCGGTGAGACCGGTGGGCAGGAAGAAGGAGAAGGACGAGGGCATCCGCCGTTCAGAACGCCTGCTTCTTACATGGCTGATTGAAGAACCATCGCTGTATGCCCGGATCAAGGACATCATCGGACCGGAGGATTTTGTAAAACCACTTTATAAAGAAGCGGCAAAAGCTGTATTTGAGGGTCTGGAAGCTGGAAATGTCAATCCGGCGGCGATTTTGAACCGCTTTATCGACGACGAGGGCAATTATAAAGAAGTCGCGGCGCTTTTCAATGCAAGTCTGGAAGAATCCTTAAACAATGAGGAGCAGAAAAAGGCATTTGCGGAGACGGTGCGCCGGATCAAGAAGAACAGCCTCGACGATCAGATCCGGCGGGCGTCGGATTTGAATGAGCTGCAGCGGCTCATACGGGAACAGGCGGGATTGTCTTCGCTCGTAATTACGTTGGAGTGATTGCGGATTGGGAAAATTGGGTTACTGTACACGGGTAGGCACTTTTGGAACCGAAAGTGCCGTAAGAAAACGTGGTGGCAGCAGGAATTTGCCGTATTGAAATGCGAAGCCACGGCAAATTCCGTTACTGGACACGTATGCGTGTTCAGTAACAAAATTGGAAATGGTCGGGCAGGTTCTGAGGATGGAAGGAAGGACGAACTATGGAAGAAAAAAAAGTTACATTTGAAGAAAAACTCACACAGCTTCTGGAATTGGCAAAAACAAAGAAAAATGTACTGGACAATAAAGAAATATTGAATTATTTCCATGGTGAGATACTGAGCCCGGAACAGCTCGATCAGATCTATGATTTTCTGGAAAATCATCATGTAGACGTTCTCCGGATGGATGACGATGAGGACATGGAGCCAGAACTTTTTGAAGACGGCGAGGAGGAGGAGCCGATCGACGTGGACAACCTGGATCTCAGCATCCCGGATGGCGTCAGCCTCGATGATCCAGTCCGGATGTATCTGAAAGAGATCGGAAAAGTGCCGCTGCTTTCCCCGGAAGAGGAGATTGAACTGGCGAAGCGGATGGAGCTGGGAGATGAAAATGCCAGAAAACGTCTGGCGGAGGCGAATCTGCGCCTGGTTGTCAGCATTGCGAAGCGCTATGTCGGCAGAGGTATGCAGTTCCTTGACCTGATTCAGGAAGGAAATCTGGGTCTTATCAAGGCGGTTGAAAAATATGATTATTCAAAAGGATTTAAGTTCAGCACCTATGCAACCTGGTGGATCCGTCAGGCGATCACGCGCGCGATCGCGGATCAGGCGCGGACGATCCGGATTCCGGTTCACATGGTGGAGACGATCAACCGTCTGATCCGGACTTCCAGACAGCTTTTACAGGAACTTGGACGGGAACCTACCCCGGAGGAGATCGCGGAAAAGATGGAGATGCCGGTTGAGCGTGTGCGGGAGATCATGAAGATTTCACAGGATCCGGTTTCCCTGGAGACACCGATCGGCGAGGAGGAAGACAGTCATCTGGGCGATTTCATTCAGGACGATCATGTGCAGGTTCCGGTCGATGCGGCAACCTATACATTGCTGCATGAACAGCTCATGGAAGTGCTCGATACGCTGACCGAGCGGGAGCAGAAGGTACTGCGTCTGCGCTTTGGCCTGGACGACGGCAGACCGCGCACGCTCGAAGAGGTAGGACGGCAGTTCAATGTCACCCGCGAGCGGATCCGCCAGATCGAAGCGAAAGCGCTGCGGAAGCTGCGCCATCCGAGCCGGAGCAAAAAATTGAAGGATTATCTGGATGAATGATCTGGAAAGAAGAAATAAAAAGTAGAACACAGGAGAATAAATCATGCGGACAGAAGTAAAACTCTCGAAGCGTCTGGAACGGATCGCTTCTTTTGTACAGCCGGGCAGCCGGGTAGCAGATATCGGCACCGATCACGGTTATGTGCCGATCTGGCTGGTGCAGAAGGGCGTGTGCCCGTCGGCATTGGCGATGGATGTGCGGAAAGGCCCACTGGAGCGGGCGGAAGAACACGTGGAAGAGGTGGGGCTTTCCGGGAAAATTGAACTGCGCCTGTCAGACGGACTGGCAAAATTGAAGGCAGGCGAGGCAGACACAGTTGTGATCGCCGGAATGGGCGGAAAACTGACCTGCCGGATTCTGGAACAGGGACGCCATGTGTGGGAGAATTGGAGCGAGGGAAAAGAACGCCTGATTCTGTCGCCGCAGTCGGAGCAGGACGAAGTACGTTATTTTCTGGAAGAACAGGGATTTTCGATTCTCCGGGAAGCGATGCTGACGGACGAGGGAAAATATTACATAGTGATAGAAGCGGCGCGAGGCACGATGCGGCCGGGGAGAGAGCAGGATTACCGTTTTGGAGCCGATTTGATCCGGAAGAAAGATCCGGTGCTGCTTGCGTATCTGGAGAAAGAAGAGAAGATGACGCGGCAGGTGCTGGCAGGGCTGACAGAAAATGATGCCCAGAACAAGAAGGAAACTTTAGAAGCCAGTGAAGCGGGAGAGACGGCGATCAGCCGCCGAGCAGCGCGCATCAACGAACTGACCGCCTATCTGGCGCTGATAGAGGAGACGAGACATGAAATGCAGTGAGATTATCAAGATCCTGGAAACACTTTCGCCGCGCAGCATGGCATGTGACTGGGACAATCCGGGGCTTTTAGCGGGGCGCAGCGGGAAGGAAGTGAAGACGATCTTTCTGGCGGTGGACGCCACAGATTCTGTGATTGAGCAGGCAGAGCAGGCGGGGGCGGATATGATTTTGACGCACCATCCGCTTATTTTCAAAGGAATCAAGCAGGTGTCCGATCAGAATTTCATCGGCAGAAGAGTCCTGCGGATGATTCAGGATGATATTTCCTACTATGCGATGCACACGAATTTCGACGCAGCGCCGGGCTGCATGGCAGATCTGGCGGCAAAGAAGCTGGGACTGACGGATTGTGAAGTTTTAGAGAAAATGGGAGAGACCGGAGACGGCACTTCCTACGGAATCGGATGCACTGGACGATTCGAACAGCCGATGACGTTGCGGGCAGCTGCCGAGCAGGTCAAGGAGGCATTTGGCCTGCCGTATGCGGCGGTCTTCGGTGAGCTGGACGGTGAGGCAGTGATTCAGAAAGCGGCGGTCTGCCCGGGCGCAGGAGGAAGCACGATGGGAGAGGCACTGGCAGCCGGGGCGCAGGTTTATATCACAGGAGATATCAGCCACCATGAAGGAATCGACGCGGTTGCACAGGGCATGGCGGTCATTGACGCCGGACATTATGGAATTGAACACATTTTTACAGAATTTATGGAGAAATATCTGATGAGGAAGCTGGGTGATGCCGTGAAGGTTGTGCGGGAGAAACCGGCGTTTCCAATCCAGATTGTTTAGGGAGGGGATTACATGCCGGAGGTACGGATTGGGAGTGAGATAAAAACATATCCGCAGGGAACCGCCTACGCGGAGATTGCGGAGGAATATCAGAAGAATTACGAGAATGATATTCTTCTGGTCTCGGTAAATGGACGGTTGCGGGAGCTGCATAAAACACTGCAGAAGGACTGCCAGATGGAATTTATCACAGCGGCAGATACGGCTGGCTATCTGGCATATCAGAGAAGTGCCGTCTTTCTGATGATGAAAGCCTTTCAGGATGTGGCAGGCAGGGAAAATGTGAAAAATATCACGGTCTGCTTTTCTGTTGAAAATGGTCTGTATGTGGAGGTGGAAGGCGGGGTAACACTCAGCCAGGAGCTGTTAGACCGTGTGAAAGCGGAGATGAAGCGCCTGTCTGAGCAGGATCTGCCGCTGCAGAAACGGAGTGAAAATACGGATGAGGCGATGGATCATTTCCAGGAGCAGGGCATGTATGACAAGGCGCGTTTGTTCAATTACCGGAGGGCGTCGCGGGTCAATGTTTACCGGCTCGGCGATTATGACGACTATTTCTACGGATATATGGTCATGAGCACCCGGTATCTCAAATATTTTGATTTACAGATGTACGAGGAAGGATTTATCCTGCGTCTGCCGAACAAGAAGCAGCCGAAGGCGATTCAGCCGTTCCATCCGCAGAAAAAATTGTTTGATGTCCAGCAGGAGGCGGAAAAGCTCGGTCACAAGCTCGGTGTGTTTGACGTGGGAACACTCAACGATACGATCGCGCGGGGGCGCATGAACGACCTGATCCTGATGCAGGAGGCGCTGCAGGAAAAGAAGATCGGAGATATTGCGGAGCAGATTTATGAGAGCGGACGCAAACTGATCATGATTGCAGGACCGTCCTCTTCGGGAAAAACGACCTTTTCACACCGTCTGTCGATTCAGCTCGGCGCGCTGGGAATGAAACCGCATCCGATCGCGGTGGACAATTATTTTGTCAACCGTGTGGACAGCCCGCGGGATGAAAATGGAAATTACGATTATGAGGCATTAAACTGCATCGATGTGAAACAGTTTAATGAAGATATGGAAGAACTTCTGGCGGGAAAACGCGTGGAACTGCCGGTTTACAACTTTGTCAAGGGCGAGCGCGAATATAAGGGCGATTTCTTGCAGCTTGGGGCGGAGGATATTCTGGTCATTGAGGGAATCCACTGCCTGAATGATGATTTGTCG
The DNA here is from genome assembly GCF_934835585.1 of Clostridium sp. AF02-29. NCBI lineage: Bacteria > Bacillati > Bacillota > Clostridia > Eubacteriales > Clostridiaceae > Clostridium > Clostridium sp. AF02-29. Next base: position 11,508 of record NZ_CAKVZK010000029.1, read on the forward strand.
TATTCACTGCCGCGTGATAAGAAATTTAAGATCTATATCAGTGCGCTGACCCAGTTAAATATCGACGATCACAACCGAGTTCCGACGACGGACGGACGTCTAATCCGGCGGATGGTCCGTGATGCGAGAACGCGCGGTGCGTCGGCACAGGACACGATCCGGATGTGGGATTCCGTACGCCGGGGCGAGGAGCGGAATATTTTCCCGTATCAGGAAGAGGCGGATGCGATGTTCAACTCTGCGTTTTTATATGAGCTTTCGGTGCTCAAACAGTATGCGGAGCCGATCTTATATAGTGTTCCGCGTGATTCGGCGGAGTACAACGAGGCGAAGCGGCTGCTCAAATTTCTCGATTATTTTCTGGGTGTCAGCAGCGAACAGGTGCCGCACAATTCGATTGTGCGCGAATTTATCGGTGGAAGCTGTTTTAAAGTATGATTGACTGGACAAATGCCTGAAAATATGGTAAAGTTAGAATGTTTTGAGTAAGACAGATGGTCGCGGCTGCAGAACCGAAAGGCTGCAGGTGAGGAAAGTCCGGGCTTCACAGGGCAGGATGCCAGATAACGTCTGGTGGAGGCGACTCCAAGGATAGTGCAACAGAAATGTACCGCCCGGTTTACCGGGTAAGGGTGGAAGGGCAGTGTAAGAGACTACCGCCCGGCTGGTAACAGCCGGGGCACATGTAAACCCCATCCGAAGCAAGACCGAACAGAGAGCGCAAGGCGGCCCGTCTGCTCTCGGGTAGGTCGCTTGAGCCTGCTGGCGACAGCAGGACTAGATAGATGACCATTCAACGACATAACCCGGCTTACCGTTTTGCTCAAATCATTTAAGGGGGCTGTTGCCGAATGCAGATACCAGAGGGCGTCTTTATTCGGCAGCGGCTCTTTTTTCTATTTACATACAAATGAAAAGGGGGAAACTTTATGTTAGAAGGATTTGCATCACTCGTTGGTGTGATCAGCAACGTCATGTACAGTTATCTGCTGATTATCATGCTGCTGGCGGTCGGACTGTATTTCACACTCCGAAGCCGTTTCGTACAGCTCCGTCTGCTTCCGGAATCAATCCGGGTAGTCGGAGAGAAGACGGACAGCAACTCCGTATCCGCATTTCAGGCGTTGATGGTATCGACGGCGAGCCGTGTAGGCACAGGCAATATCGTAGGTGTAGCCAATGCGATCGCGATTGGCGGTTACGGCGCGGTGTTCTGGATGTGGTTGATTGCGATTGTGGGCGGCGCATCGGCATTTATCGAGAGCACACTGGCGCAGATTTATAAGAAGCGCGACGCGTCCGGCGGAAGCTATGGCGGTCCGTCTTACTATATCGAGGCGGCGCTGAAGAACCGTGCGCTGGGTGTTATCTTCGCGATTGCCCTGATTGCTACTTATGCTGGCGGTTTCAATATGCTGGCGTCCTTTAACCTGATTGACAGTATGTCGAATTACGGTTTTTACCATCAGTTTATGATGGGGGACAAGAGCCTGGTTCCGATGATCGGCGGCGCCATTCTGGCGATTCTGGTCGGCATCTGTATCATGGGCGGCGGAAAACAGATTGTCCGCATTACCGGTGTGCTGGTTCCGTTTATGGGCGTTTTCTACATCCTGATGGCAGTTGCGGTCATGTTCTTAAACATCGGAAGACTACCGGAAGTGTTTGTCAATATTTTCTCCAATGCCTTTGATTTCAAGGCGATCTTCGGCGGATTCGCAGGTTCTGCCATGATGCAGGGAATCAAGAGGGGTCTGTATTCCAACGAGGCGGGTGTTGGTTCTGCACCGAACGCGGCGGCAGCAGCTAATGTCAGCCATCCGGTTAAGCAGGGACTGGTACAGATGCTTTCCGTCTTTATCGATACAATCCTCATCTGTACGGCAACAGCGATGATGTGCCTCTGCACCGGTATCGTTCCGTCCGAAGAACTGAAAGGCGCTCCGTTCGTACAGGAATCTTTGGGAACGGTATTTGGCGTGATTGGACCGTATTTCATTACATTTGCACTTCTTTTATTTGCATTTACGACACTGCTCGGCAACCTGTTCTACTGTGAGGGATGTCTCAACTACATCGCACGCCGTACGCTGAAAAACAAAGAAATGAACGTGTTCCGCCTGTTTGCGGTGGTAGTTGTCTTCATCGGCGCACAGCTCCAGTTCGGTCTGGTATGGGATCTCGCGGATGTCCTCATGGGTATCATGGCGATCATCAACCTGCCGGTTATCGTGATTCTGGGAAATACAGCGCTCAAATGTCTGGACGATTACCAGGCGCAGAAAAAGGAAGGCAAGAATCCGTGCTTCAAGGCTGAGAGTATCGGGCTGGAAGGTAAGACAGAGTTCTGGAATTAAGATGTTCAAGGGTAGGCACTTTTGGAATCTATAATCTGGAAAATAATAAAAAGCCATGAAATCGCTTATGATCTGTAAATCTACAGAAAAGTCGTTCATGGCTTTTTTGATATTCATTTGATATATTCAGAAGAATCTACAGCGAATACTTCTCATCGCAGTACTGGCAGCGGTATACCTCTTTTTCCTCATCCGCGAGATAGAAGATATGCGGAAGCTCCTGCTCGATCGAGGTAATGCAGCGCGGGTTCTTGCAGTGGATGACATTTGTGATTTTTTTCGGCATCTTGACATCTTTTTTCTCTACGATTTTTCCATCCTTGATGATGTTGATCGTGATACGGTGATCGATGTAGCCGAGCACATCAACATTTACCAGATCAAGGCTGCCGTCGATCTTGATGATGTCCTTGCGTCCCATCTTGCTGCTGCGCGCATTTTTGATGATAGCCACCTGGCAGTCCAGCTTGTCCAGCCCCAGTTTAAAGTAAATATCCATACTGCGTCCTGCCTGGATGTGGTCCAGAACAAAACCTTCTTTTAATCCGCTGATATTTAACATGGTTTTTCCACCTCCAGTAAAGTCATGATCAGAGCCATACGGACGTATACGCCGTACTGAACCTGTTTGAAGTAAGCGGCACGCGGGTCGTTGTCCACCTCAACGGAAATCTCATTGACACGCGGAAGCGGATGGAGCACAAACATATCATCACGGGCAAGCTCCATCTTCTTTTTGTCGAGAATGTAGCAGTCCTTCATACGGATGTAATCTTCCTCGTTGAAGAAACGCTCTCTCTGGACACGTGTCATGTAGAGAATATCAAGCTCCGGCATCGCCTCATCCAGGTTTTCAACCTCTTTGTACTCGATTCCCTTTGCATTCAGTGTATCCTCAATGATATAATCCGGGACGCGCAGTTCCGGCGGGGAAATGAGGACGAAACGGATGCCTGTGTAGCGGGACAGCGCATTGATTAAGGAGTGAACCGTGCGTCCGAATTTCAAATCGCCGCACAGACCGACTGTTAAATTGTTCAGGCGTCCTTTTAAAGAACGGATCGTCATCAGATCGGTCAAGGTCTGCGTCGGATGCTGGTGACCGCCGTCGCCGGCATTGATAACCGGGATGGAAGAGTGCAGGGAAGCAACCATCGGCGCACCTTCCTTCGGGTGGCGCATCGCGCAGATATCTGCGAAGCAGGAGATAACGCGGATGGTATCTGCCACACTCTCGCCCTTGGAAGCAGAGCTTGAATCGGCAGAAGCAAAGCCAAGAACCCGTCCCCCTAAGTTCAGCATAGCAGCCTCAAAACTTAAGCGTGTACGGGTGCTTGGCTCATAAAACAGAGTCGCGATTTTCTTTCCGTCGCAGACGTGTGCATATTTGGCTGGATTGGCTTCGATATCGGAAGCGAGATCCAGAAGCTGGTCGATCTCCTCAACGGAAAAATCCAGTGGATTCAGCAAATGTCTCATTTGATTCTCCTTCTCTATTCGTATTAGCATATTTTTCCCAACTATTATAAAACATTTCCAGATGGATTGCTATAGCTTTTAATGATCTGTGATATAAAAAATATGAATAGGGGGGATAGAAAATATGGACAATGTGATGACGGCTGGAAGATTACCTGCGATGAAATAGGAAATAAAAATGACTTTCCAGGGCAAAATGGATTAGCGTAAGGAACGGTCAGACAGGGAGAAAAATCTGGTAAGAAAAGCGTAAGGAACATTAAGAAAAATAAGGTAGGAGAATTGAAACAAATCCGGTATAATGTAGAAAGAAGAACTGAAATTGCAATGGTTGAAACTTGTATAAATCCAGGTTGTCAGGAATGGATTTCGATGGAATATTCAGGAGCATGAAATAAGTTAGAAAATGGAGAAGGCTGATGGAAGAGCGGAAAGTGCCGGGGAAGAATGAACTTCGGAAACGGGAACCTGTCATACAGGTAAAAAATCTATATAAAGTCTACCGCGTCGGCGAGACGAAGGTATACGCGCTGAACGGCGTTGATTTTACGATGTACCGTGGCGAATTCTGTGCGATTGTAGGTACCTCCGGTTCGGGTAAATCTACCTTATTGAATATGCTGGCGGGGCTGGAGAAGCCGACGAAGGGCGAGATTGTCATAGCCGGACAGCACATAGAAAAATTAAACGAGAACCAACTGGTGGCATTCCGCCGGGAGCGGGTCGGATTTATCTTCCAGTCATATAACCTGCTCGGTACGATGAATGCGGTTGAAAATGTAGCGCTTCCGCTGTCCTTCCGCGGTGTGCCGCGCGGCAGGCGCCGGGAGATGGCGGAAAAATATCTGAAAATGGTCGGACTGGAAAAAGTCGGCGATCATATGCCGAACCAGATGTCCGGCGGGCAGCAGCAGCGTGTCGGCATTGCACGGGCGCTGGTGGTACATCCAGAGATCATTTTTGCAGACGAGCCGACTGGAAATCTGGATTCGCACACGACGATGGATGTGCTGAAACTGATGCAGCGGATCGTCCGGGAACAGAACCAGACGCTGGTTATGGTCACGCATGATAACCATCTGGCGGCGTATGCGGACCGGATCTTCCATATTATCGATGGGAAGATTGTGAAGATAGAGGAGAATCGGCAAATGGGCAAGGAAGATGGAAAAATAGAGGAAATTTAAGAGAGCGAAAGACGGAGCAGATATGAAATAGACAGATAAAAATAGAGTGTTGGCTGTGTCAGGAATTTAGAAGGCTAAAACACAGGAATGCTGACGATAGAATGAGAAATTGATAAAAGCAGCATTTAATGTGAGCGGATATGGAGGTATGAAAAATGAGAGGTATGAGAAAGTGGAAGAGATGGGCGGTGTTTTTGCTGCTTTTTGTGGTGCTGGCGGTGGGAGGAAGCCGGACAGCGCAGGCGGAAATGCTGAACATGACGGATTTTCAGGACAATAATGGAACGATCACGGTCACGAAAGTTCCGCGCGGCAAGGCGGGCAATAAGATTTCGATCAAAATGACGATTCATAATACAGCAGAAAAAGGCGACAACAGCTTCAAGACAATCCGTCTTGCGAATGCGTATGAATATGAGCGATTCATGACAGATTCCTTTGGTGAATCAGATGACGAAGGTGACAGCGGAGATCTGTACTGGTATGACAAATCCTTTCCGTTTGAGGCGGATTCCAACACGTTTAAAAATAAGGCGATCGACATTAAGCCGGGTTCCTCCAAGAGTGTGACTCTGACGTATAAACTGCGCCGGGATCTGTCAGCTGGATATTATCAGGCTTTTTTCTTTATTGATGATAGTTTAAAAGTCGGCGTCAATCTGTGGGTATCCGCCTACGACGGTTCCTCCACCGAGGAAGACGACAACACGAAGCTGGATTACGATTTTTCCATCGGTGATAACCAGCAGACGCCGTATGCGGGGTACAATCAGATCATGGATTTTGGCGTGAACCTGACCAATACGGGACTTAAAAAGGTTTACGATGTCCGCGTGGATATGCAGCTTGACGCAGATATTACGAAATTCCCGTTTGATATCAATGAGGGCAACTATAACCGTAAAATGGGGGATATGGAATCAGGGCAGATGGTGACGGTTCCGTACAGCATGATGGTGCGCGAGGACGTAAAATCAGGCTTCTTCCCGATTCACTATCTGGTTACATACCGCGAAGAAGAGGGCGGAGAATTTTCGGAGCCGGTGGACAAGGTGTTTTACGTGCGCGTCAAGGGAAAAGATGACGATGAGCTGTCGGCGGATGCGGGCGAGCAGGATCGAACCAAGGCGCGTATCATCGTGGACAGCTTCGAGACGATCCCGGCAGAGATCTATGCCGGACAGCCGTTTGAACTGCGTGTGCGGATGAAGAATGCGTCTTCGGATGTGGCAGCTTCCAATATTATGTTTACATTTGCTTCGGAAGAAGTTGAAAATACGCCGATCTTTACATCCGAGAGCGGTTCCACCTCCGTAGTTGTCAATAACATGGCGCCGGGGGCGACGGCGGATCTCTCGATGGTGTTCAAGGCGGCGCCGACGGCGGAGCAGAAATCATACCGCATGACGATTCAGGAGCAGTACGACAGCCCGGAATTTAAAAATGCCAAGGAAGAAGTCAAAATTGCCCTCCCGGTCAAACAGGAGCCGCGGCTGAACACCAGCACGATCGATGTGATGCCGGATGCGATCGAGGTTGGTTCTGAGACGAATGTCATGTTTGGCATCAACAACACCGGAAAAGTAATTCTTTACAATGTTATGGCGCGTTTTGAGGCAGATTCTATCCAACCATCTGACGCTTACGTGGGAAATATCAAGCCGGGCGAAACCGGCAATGTCGATACGATGCTGACCGCGATTGCGCCGACAACCGATGATGGAAAAGTGAAGATTATCATTTCCTATGAGGATGAAAATGGAGTCGTTTCAGAGACCGAAAAAGAAATGCTTCTGAACGTGAGTGAGGCGTTTTCGGATGACGGGATGGACGGCATGGATGGAATGGACAACGGCATGGATGCAGATGCCGATGCGGCGCAAGCGGGCGGCGCTGGGCGGATCGCTCCGATGCTTGTGATCGCTGCGCTGGTGGGCGCAGGTGTCGGTGTAGTTGTCTGGAAGAGGAAAAAGAAGAAAATAGCAGAAGAAAAGGCGCTTGAAGACGAATTAGAAGAGGAACTGGACAATGAGCTGGGCGAGCCGGAAATGACGACAGCAGATGTATCGGAAGACGAAACAAAGGACGTTGAAAAAGAACAAAACGATCATCTGAAAAGAAAGAAAAATAGAAAGGACCGGTGAAAATGAGATTCAGTGATCTGCTGACGATGAGCGTCAACAACCTGTTTCGCAGAAAGCTCCGTACCTTTCTGACGGTTCTGGGAGTCGTGATTGGTACGGCATCGATCGTTGTCATGGTTTCCATCGGAATAGGACTGAAAGAATTTACCATCAAACAGTATTCTTCCTATGGAAGCCTGACCGCGATTCAGGTGTATAATTATGACAATGGAAATTCCAGCGATAAAAAAAATCCAGAGGACAGCTTCATGACGGATGAGACGATGAAGACATTTGAGAAGATTCCGCATGTGACAAGTGCTTATCCGGATCTGAACCTGAATGTGATTATGCGTCAGGGTGTCTACGAGGGAAATGTGCAGCTGCATGGGATCCCATTGGGAGCAATGAAGAATATCAAGCTGGGAGAAGGAAGTCTGCCGACTGTCGAAACGAAGGATATGGAGATGGTGGTCGGAAACATGGTCGCGCAGAATTTCAGCAATGCTAAGACGGGAAAAGGCTATTGGGACACCGGAGAGATGCCGGATATCGATTTTATCAATAAGCCGATGTTCACGATCTTTGACACGGATGCCTACTATCAGTCTAAGGGCAATTCCGGCGGTGATGACGGAAGCCAGAAGGTGGCGGCTCCGAAGAAATATATGCTGAAAACCGCCGGTCTGGTCGCAGGCGGACCGGATGAGTGGAGTGATTATAGCTACGGCGTCTACGTTGATCTGGATAAGCTCAAGACACAGCTAAAACAGGTGTTCAAGAAAAAGCCGATTCCGGGTCAGCCGACCAATAAAAAAGGAAAACCGTACAATTATTTTGTATATGAGGAAGCAACGGTCAATGTGGACGATATGGATCATGTAATAGAGGTACAGAAAGCCATCAGCAACATGGGCTATGAGGCAAACAGCCAGATGGAATGGCTGGAACAGTCCAAACAGCAGTCCAACATGATCCAGGCAGCCCTCGGCGGCATCGGCGCTGTTTCCCTGCTGGTAGCTGCGATCGGCATTGCCAACACGATGATGATGTCCATCTATGAGCGGACGAAGGAGATTGGCGTGCTGAAAGTGTTAGGATGTTCCCTTGCAACCATCCGAAATATGTTTCTGATTGAGGCAGGTTTTATCGGTTTCATGGGAGGACTCATCGGACTGACGCTGAGTTTTATGGTTTCCGTGCTGATTAACCAGTTTCTGGCAGCGACTTTTTTATATGGAATGGATGGAAAGCTGTCCGTGATCCCGATCTGGCTGGCAGTTCCGTCGGTAGGATTTGCCATCATCATCGGCATGGCAGCCGGATTCTTCCCGGCGATGCGCGCAATGAAGCTGAGTCCGTTGGCGGCGATACGGAATGAGTGATACTTTTGCTTATGCGATAAAATAGGCAGATGCCAGTTTTCCTCCTTGCAAATCCCCCCAACTTGTTATATACTTAAATATACTATGTTATTATAGTAATGAAAGAACGAAAAAAGGAAGGAATTACCGATGACACTGTTAGAAAATTGGCGCAATCTGGCATATGGTGACGGGCTGGATGATAAAAAGAAAGAGGAACTCTGGTCTGGATATTTTACGATTGAGAAAGGCATTTACGAGCAGATTCTTGCAAACCCGACTGAGGTTGTAGAAGGTACCGTTAAGGAACTGGCTGAGAAGTATGATACCGAAGTTATGATCATGACCGGTTTCCTGGATGGAATCAATGAGAGCTTAAAGGGCTATGAGAACCCGATCGAGACCATGGATGAGGATACCAAGGTTAAGATTGAGATCGACCCGGAGAAGTTATATTACAACATGGTAGAGGCAAAGGCTACCTGGCTGTATGAGCTTCCGCAGTGGGATGCAATCCTGACTGAGGAGAGAAGAACAGAGCTGTACCGCGAGCAGAAGGCATCTGGCACAGTCCGCAATACACATAAGATTTATCCGAACGATCCGTGTCCATGCGGAAGCGGTAAGAAATATAAGAAGTGCTGCGGAAAGAATAAATAATAGATTTATGAATCAGAAGCACATCCGGAACACAGAGTGAACCGGATGTGCTTTTTTCTATGGAAATATAGGACGTGCTTTTGTATAATAGATATAGAGAAAAGACAGCAGACGAATGATGGCAGGAGGCATGATAAAAGAATGGCAGGTACAAAGCAGTGGAGGGCGGCAGATGGGAGACTGCAGCCGGGATTTCAGACAGCAGGTTTTACATTGAAACAGGTGGGAAAACTGCAGGCGCTGGGAGCGCAGACACTGTATTTTGAACATGAGAAAAGCGGGGCGTCCCTGTTTTATATCAGAAATAAAGATACAAACCGGGGATTCTCGATTTCCTATCGGACACCGCATCTGGATGAGACGGACACGAATCATGTGTTTGAGCATTCGGTACTTGCTTCCTCTGATAAATATCCGAGTAAGGATATTTTTTTTGATCTTTGCAGCAAGACATACCACACATTTGTAAATGCATTTACCTATATACCATTTACGGCATATCCGGTGTGCAGCCAGAGCGAGGAACAGCTGCTTAAGATGGCAGATGTGTATTTAAGCTGCATGAAAGCGCCGGGAATCCGGCGGGAACGCCGCTTTTTTGACCGTGAAGCGGTCCGCTATGAGCTGCGCGACCGCGAAAGCCCGATTACGCTGGCAGGAACGGTGTACAGCGAGGATTTCGGCATGCTGAATGATACAGATAATGAGGCACTGCGGAATGTTTTGCGGGCGCTGTATCCGGGGGAGACGGCGGCAAATGCGAATGGACAGGCGCACCGTTTTTATAAGGATCTGACGTATGAACATACGATGGAGATGTATGATCGATTTTATCGGTTCGATAATGCTCTGATTTTGTTGTATGGGGATCTGGACTGGAAACGGTTTCTGGCATTCCTGGATAAAGAGTATCTGTGTGATGCAAAGAAAAGCTATGGAAAAGAAGACGGATGGAGTTTCCAGTCAGGCAGCGGGCGACAGGAAAAACAGGAAATGCAGAATATAGGGATGAGTGCGTTTTACAGCCCCGAGCCAGATGGTTTGGAAAATGGGGGAGAATCATTCTTCCGTCAGGCAACCGTTCCCAGTCCTGCTTACCGGGGAGACGCATCGGAGAATGCGGCGGTGGTATCGTATGCGATGGATCTGAGCGGCATTTCATGGGAAAAGCTGATCCAGTACAGCATCATTGCGGGAATGATGAATGTGGATGGATCGGTTTTCAGGGAAAAGCTGCGGACGGCGGGCATCCATTGTGATGCGAGCGCATCGGTGATGATGGAGGCGGAAAAGCCATTTTTTGTTTTCGAAATGACAGACAGCAGTCCGAAGGATGCAGAACGGTTCCGGCAGGTGTCAGATGAGACATTGTGCGAGATGCAGGAGCGCGGGATCGACCCGTCAGTGGTGGAGACGGCGCTCAAGGCACGGGCGATACATGATTATACGGCAGGCGAAGATACGGATGTATTTGCGGATTCGATCGTGCCGGAAGTCAGCCTGAAATGGGCACTGACGGGCGATGCGGATGTGTATGCGGATGAGGCGGCAGCCTATGATTCTCTGGATGCAGGGACGGCACAGGCGGAGATTCGCCGGTTTGCGGCAGAGCTTGGCGCGGCGAAGCGACGGGTTCTTGTCACGACGGTTCCGACGCCGGGGATGGCAGAGGCGATGGAGCAGGAGCGCGACGCGTATCTGGCGCAGATGAAGGCGGAGATGAGCGAGGCAGAGCTGGATGCGCTGATTGCGAAGACCCTGGATTTTGATGCGTGGAATGCGTCGGAGTGTTCAAATGCGGATTTTATGATCCGGGTCGATGAGCTTCCGCCGCCGGAAGAGACGCCGGAATATCAGATATATGAGATAAATGGGATTTCGGTCTATGAATCGCCGTCGGATCTGGAAGCGATCAGCTATAACCGTTTATACCTGGATTTGAGCGGCGTGCCGGAAGAGGACCGTTTTTACATTCCTTTATATACAATGTTTGTTTCAGAGCTTGAAAATGCCCGGTATGGCAGAATGGAAAAGGAAAATCAGATTGAGCGCTATCTGCATGATTTTTCCATGAATGAGGGACATCCGGAGGTTCGGGCGGGACGAAACAGCCATCCGACGCTGGCGGTCAGCTGGTATGGGATGGCGGAGGATTATGAAGAGAGCCTGTATGTCCTGTTGGAACTCTTATCACATCCGCTCTGGAGAGATAAGAATGCGGTTCTTCAGGCACTGGATGAGACGATTCCGTCCTGTGATGAGTCGCGCAGTGATGCGTATTCGCTGGCGGTGCGTCTGGCGGCATCTGGCTATAGCATCAATACGCGGTATCAGGAATATGTCGGCGGACAGGCGTTTTATGAGTTTTTGAAAAAACTGCGCGGGCGCCTGGAACAGGAGGATACAGCGATCTTCCAGCTGGCAGAGAAGATGGAGGAGGTGCGCGACCGCATCCTGCATGGAACAGCGGTGACGATCCTTCATGTTGCACCGAGGGAAAATCTGGAATGGATGCGGAACTGTGCGGGGCGGATTCTGGGAAATCTGCGGGGAGAACAGATGCCAGACCATGAGAATAAAACGGAAAACAGAGGGGAAAATGCTGGGTATACCTTCCCGGTTCCGGCTCGCAGGGAGGCGGTAATTGTGGAGAGCTCCAGCCAGTATACCGTCTTTTCGGCAGAGCTGAGCGCTGTAGATGGATTTTCCGGGCGGATTCTTCCGTATGTAAATGCGCTGGATGACCGGTATTTTGTGCCGCAGCTCCGTTTTCAAGGCGGCGCCTACAGCGCGTCGTTTGCATTTACGCCGACGATGGACCGGATCGTGGCGAGTACATACCGGGATCCGAAGGTCAGTGAGACGATCGAGGCGATCCGGGCGGCAGCGGGTGTATTGGAAAAACTGCAGCTTTCGGAGGCAGATCGGAATGGCTATATTTTAAGCAGTTACGGCAATGCGACGGCGCCGTGCGGATGCCTGGGACGGCGGATGGCAGCGATGCAGTATGCGTACAATGGCCTGGATATTGTACAGATCCGTCGTTGGACAGAGGAGATCCGTGAGACGACCGCAGAGGATCAGAAAGAGGCGGCGCGGATCATCCGGCGGCTTCTGGAAGAAGCGTGGATTGTGACGACTGGAAATCAGACGGCGATCGAGATGGATCGGGACTGCTTTGACCGGATCCGGGATTTCCGCAGTAAAATGGCTGAATAACCAGATCCATATTTATAGGGAGGTAGAGAGAATGCGTACAAAGCGATTGGGAGACATGCTTTTGGAGCTTGGACTGATCACAGAAGGGCAGCTTAAAGAGGCGCTTGACTATCAGGCGAAGGAGAAAGAACGTCTGGGAACAACGCTGGTCAAGCATCATTATATCACGGAAGGTCAGCTGATCGATGCGCTTCGCATGCAGCTGGGCATTGACTATATTGATTTGACGCGGGTCGATATCAGCCCGGAAATGTCGCGCTTTGTGCCGAAAAACCTGGCAAAGAAGATGACGATCGTACCGGTGCGTATTTCCAAAGACCAGCTCTATCTGGCAATGGCGGATCCGCTGAACTTCATGGCGATTGAGGAAGCACAGCATACTTCCAAAAAGAAAATTGTGCCGATGATCGCCTCTGAACCGGCGGTGAAGCGTGCGATCAATATTTTGTATGGCAACGAGGGAGCGGCAGAAGCGATGGCGCAGATGCAGGCAGAGACGGCAGCGGCACAAGAGGTGCGTCAGGGGCAGACGGCGGCAAGAGAAGGACAGGAAAATGTGACACCGATGATCCGCCTGGTCAATTCGATTATTGAGCGCGCCATTTCGGAAAATGCTTCGGATATCCATTTTGAGCCGACGGAGGAGGAGATGGTCGTCAGGATGCGTATCGACGGGCAGCTTCATCGGATCATGACGATCCCGTCGGAACTCAAGGATTCGGTCATTTCGAGGCTTAAAATCATGTCCCAGCTCGATATCGTCGAAAAAAGAATTCCGCAGGATGGTCGTGCGGTGATGCATTTAAGAGGAAAAGATATGGATATGCGTATATCCACCCTTCCGACCCTGTATGGAGAAAAAGTGGTTATCCGTATTCTGAAACGAAATGAGGAGACGCTGAACCGCCGCGGTATCGGTATTCCGGCAGTGGAGGATGCAAAGATTGATACACTTTTAGGGCTTACTTCTGGAGTTATCATGATTGTAGGACCGACTGGTTCAGGTAAATCTTCGACGATGTATACGCTGATCCGCGAACTTCTTTCGGATCGGACCAACCTGATTACACTGGAGGATCCGGTAGAATACCATATCAAAGGCGCGACACAGGTGCAGATCAATGAAAAAGTGGGGCTGACCTTTGCATCGGGTCTGCGCTCAGTTCTGCGTCAGGATCCGGATATCATCTGCGTCGGCGAGATCCGTGACGGTGAGACGGCAGAGATCGCGATGCGTGCGGCAATGACGGGACATCTCGTTATCACCACGATTCATACGGAAGATGCGATCTCGGCGATTGACCGTCTGCGAGATATGGGCGTGGCGCCATACCTGATTGCGGCGGGACTGCGAGGCGTTATTTCCCAGCGGCTGCTGAGGAAAATCTGTTCGAACTGCAAAACCCAGATTCAGCCGCCGAAAAAAGCGCTTGAGATGGCAGGAATCCCGGAGAACCCTGGAAAATTATACTGGCAGGGAGCCGGATGCGATCAGTGCTTCCATTCGGGATACCGGGGCAGAATCGGTGTGTTTGAGGTAATGCTGATTCAGGAGGAGCTGCGCCGGTGCATTCTGGAAGGAGCTGACCGGACACGTTTCTTAGAGGCAGCCAGAAGAGCGAGCCAGTATGTTCCGATGCTGGAACACGCGCAGAAGCTGGTAGAAGAGGGTGTTTCGACGGTAGACGAGGTGATCCGGACGCTGCTGGCACTGTAAATGGTGCAGAAAGAGAAGAGGAGACAGATGGTATGTATGGAATCGAGGAATTAATCGCGCTGGCAGCTGAAAAAAGGGCATCGGATGTGCATCTGATTGCAGGGCTGCCGCCAAAATGCAGAATTGACGGCAGAATCGAGACGCTGACGGATGGCGGGCTGACGCGTGAGGATTGTGAGGAATATGGACGCCAGCTGGCAGGCAATGCGGCAGATCAGATCGAGGCGATCGGACAGCTGGATTTTAGTGCTTCGTTTGCGGGACGGCGTCTCCGTGTGAATCTGTTCCGGCAGCAGGGAGCGCTCTCTGCGGCGATCCGTCTTCTGGGCAGTACGATTCCGAACCTGTCGGAACTGGGGCTTCCGGAAGCAGTGAATCAGTTTTCAAGCTGGAATAAAGGCATTATTCTGGTAACCGGCGAGACGGGAAGCGGCAAGTCAACGACGCTGGCGGCAATTTTAAATGAGATCAACCAGAATCGTCCACTCCATATGATTACGCTGGAAGACCCGATCGAGTATGTCTATGAACCGGCGCAGGCGATCATCAACCAGCGCGAGGTGGGCGTGGACGTAGAGAGCTATGATAAGGGGCTTTATGCGGCGCTCCGTGAGGACCCGGATGTCATTCTGATTGGAGAGATGCGTGATCCGGCGACGATCGAGACGGCGCTGATGGCGGCGGAGACGGGACATCTTGTTTTTTCCACCATTCATACCAATTCGGCAATCGACAGCATTGACCGGATTGTGGGTGTTTTTCCAGAGGATAAACAGCCGCAGATCCGGATGCAGCTCTCGATGACGCTGCGGGCGGTGCTGTCACAGCAGCTGGTGCCGAGGGCGGGCGGCCAGGGCAGGGCGGCAGCTTGTGAGCTTATGATGCTCACGCCGGCGATCCGGAATCTGATCCGTGATGGAAAAACACCGCAGATGCAGAGCTATCTGCTTTCTAGTGCAAAAGAGGGCTCTATTACGATGGATAATTTTCTGATCCGTATGGCGAAAGAGGGCGTGATCACACCGCAGACGGCAGTCGATGCGTCCCAGGACCCGCAGGAGCTGAGAGAGAAACTGGCGGCGGTGCAGTATTAATAATATGGTAAAAACGGGTGAATGAAGCCTGCGAGGAATGCAGATTACTAGAAAACATAAAAATGTATGTTTGTGTAAATACTGAGATTGTAGCGAAAGTTTGAACAGTATATTTTTGACAATGTTTTATGTTTCAGGAGGAGTTTTATGCAGGCAGGTAAATCAAGCATCCAGTTTGAGCATCCGCCCATCATCACATCGGCGGCATCGATCGTGGGGCAGACGGAAGGCGAGGGACCGCTGGCAAGTTTTTTTGACCGGGTGGAGCCGGATCCGACGTTTGGGAAAAAGTCGTGGGAGGAGGCGGAGAGTGAATTGCAGCGCCAGACGGTGCAGAAATGTCTGGATAAGGCGGGCAGACAGGCGGCGGATGTGAATTGCATGTTTGCGGGAGACCTGTTGGGACAGATTGTGGCGACCTCGTTTGGTGTGGAGTCGTTTGATATCCCGTTTTTCGGGCTTTACGGCGCCTGCTCGACGATGGGGGAGGCGATGATTCTGGGGGCGATGGCAGCAGGGGCTGGCTATGCGGACCGGGTTCTGGCGCTGGCGTCGAGCCATTTTGCCTCGGCAGAACGGCAGTTCCGGTTTCCGCTGGCGTATGGGAATCAGAGACCGCAGTCCACAACCTGGACGGTGACCGGGTGCGGGTGTGTGATGATCGAGGGAAATGAGAAAAATGAAGGGAAAGATGGGCGCAGAGCGAAAGAAAATGCGTCAGAATCACTGAAAAATGCTGGACAGGAAAAATTGCATCCCAAATTTCAACCTTGTATCTCAGCTGCCACCCCCGGAAAGATCGTCGATATGCAGATGCGCGATTCCATGAACATGGGGGCGGCAATGGCGGTGGCGGCGGTTGACACAATCTTGCAGAATTTCCGTGATTTTAACCGGAAACCATCTGACTATGATCGGATCATCACTGGCGATCTGGGAATGGTGGGGAAGGAAATCCTGCTTGATTTTATGCGCGAGGCAGGACAGGATATTTCCAGCATCCATATGGACTGCGGGATCGAAATGTTTGACCCGAAGACGCAGGATACCCATTCGGGCGGGAGCGGCTGCGGTTGCTCGGCGGCGGTGCTGTGCGGCTATATTCTTCCGAAAATACAGGCGGGTGAGTGGAAACGCGTCCTGTTTGTGCCGACCGGGGCGCTGCTGTCCCAGATCAGCTTTAATGAGGGGCAGAATGTGCCGGGGATTGCCCATGGAGTGGTGCTTGAGGGAAAAGAATCGTTCGGTGAATAATAGGTATTTGCAAGAAACTTTAGAGAGGGAGCAGAAAAATGGACTATATCAAAGCATTTGTGACCGGCGGACTTCTCTGTGCCGCCGTGCAGATTCTGATGGATAAAACGAAACTCATGCCGGGGCGGATCATGGTACTTTTGGTGGTATGTGGCTCGGTTCTCGGTGCGATCGGCTTGTACGAACCGTATGCCAAATGGGCGGGTTCCGGGGCAACAGTGCCGCTGCTGGGGTTTGGGAATACGCTTTGGAAGGGCGTGCGGGATGGAATTGACAAGGATGGGGTCCTGGGGCTGTTCACCGGCGGATTCACGGCGGGTGCGGCGGGGATTTCCGGGGCGTTGATCTTCGGCTATCTGTCGTCGCTGATTTGCAAACCCAAGATGAAGGATTAGAGAGAAGACGAAAGAAAAGTAAAAGAAAGCAAGGCAAAAGAAAATCAGTTGAGGAAATAAAAAGCTGCTGTAAAAGAGGCATATGAATGTCACTTTTTACAGCAGCTTTTTGCAGATATATTATTTTGCTGTTAATGCTCCGGATTCGCCGGGACAATCGGAATATTATTTCCATTCCGTCCACTTCCCGCCATCGGGCGTGGAACTGCAGAGTGGATCGGAGCCGATAGATTATCTGAATCGGGGCTGTAGCCCGGAGCTGAGAAATCGGCGCTCTCAGAAGGATGGATGATCGTGGACGAACCATTGTGAATCTTGCACTCGCTCGGCATGGAGAAACGGGAATCGTCCGTTTCTCCGCCGTCTTCCGGAACGACCATAACTGTCTTGGAAATCTGCTGGTTCGTCGGGCAGAAGGCAGTCGAGATGCCGCCGGAGGCGGAGCAGATCGTCACGCGGGTGTGGTGATCGCAGGTCTCGGTCGGAACCGTGCCCTTCGCGAAATATTCAGTGTAGACGGCCGTTCCGCGCGGGTCACTGCTGCAGACGCCGGAAACCGGAAGCTTGCCGGATTTGCGGCATACTTCAGCAGTTTCAATGCTGTCCGGAACCGTAAATCCGGGGTCGCTTAAGCTCTCATGGACACGTGTCATGATATTTCGCCAGATGCGCTTGTGGTAACTGGTACCGCCGTTTGAAACGGTGCCGCCTTTTAATGGCTGGTTATTGTCGCACCCGCCCCAGATACCGGCAGTGTAGTACGGCGTAAAGCCTACAAACCAGACGTCGACGTTGCTGGTGGTCGTACCGCTCTTTCCGGCGCAGCTCATATTGGGAATTGCCGCTGTCGTACCGGTCGATTTAACCCCGGAACCGGAACGCGTATACATTGTATTGCTCTGCATAACATCCTGCATCGCGCTGGTTAAAAGATAGGCGGTAGAGTCTTTGAGCGCCTGCCGCGTCTCCGGTTCATTGTCGATCAGTATCTTTCCGTTGCGATCCAGAATCTTAGTAAAGAAGATAGGCTTCGTGTAGGTGCCGCCGTTGGCGATCGCCGCAAATGCATTTGTCAGCTCCAGGTTGCTGACGCCCTTTGTCAGACCGCCGAGTGCTGTCGAGAGAGTCTGATCCTGGCTTACGAGGGAAGTGATTCCCAGCCGTTCGGCATATTCGACACCGAGCTGCGGCGTTACCGTGTCCGCCATGCAGCGCAGGGCGACGATGTTCATGGAATAGGTAATGCCGTCGCGGATCGTGTGATAGCCCTTGTAATCGCTGCCCCACCAGTTTCGGAACTCTTTTTCACCGGAGGAGTATGGTCCGTCATAGTAAACAGTTGATAGGGTCGCGCCGCAGGCATCCAATGCCGGGGCAAAGGAGGAAATGACCTTGAAGGTCGATCCTGGCTGCCGCAGGGAGTCGGTCGCACGGTTTAAAGTGCGGTTTGCCGTCTTCTGTCCGCGTCCGCCGTTGATTGCTTTGACATAGCCGGTGGACTGTTCGATCAGGACGAACGAGGTCTGCGGCTCTAAAATCATGGTAACTGATTCACCGAGAACGGTGCTTCCGTCCTGCGTGAGGGCGGTGCGGTACTCATCGATCGCCGTCTGCGCCTCTTCCTCGGAATTAAACAGCCCGTCAAAACCGCTTTGTCCCTTGACCTGCTGGATCCATGTTTTCAGAGTTTCCTGTGAATAATGCTGCGTTTCCCCGTCTGGATGGGTCAGGGAAAGGCGGTATTCAACCGAATAGCGAGCCGCGTCGTAGTTGGCAGGATTGTTAACTTCCTCATCGACGATCGCCTGAATCTGCGGATCCTGCGGGGTGTAAATCTGCAGTCCGCCGCTGAACAGAAGATTGGACGCCTGCGTGTCAGTATAGCCGAGCTGCTCTTTGAGCGCTTCGGTGACCTGGCTGATCAGCTCGTCCGTGTAATAGGAGTACGGTGTCTCATTTTCCTTGAGCGCCGTGTCGACATTCTGGATACGGGCGTAGACGTCGTCCGCCAGTGCTTCCTCCTGTTCTTCTTTTGTGATATAGCCCTGCTCATACATTGCCTGCAAAATGACCTTGCGCCGGGCGGCATTTGCCTCCGCGCCGCTGATCGGATTCAGCTTTGACGGATTCTGTGTGATACCGGCGATGACCGTGCACTCAGAAAGGGTCAGATCGGAGACGTTCTTATTAAAATAGCGCAGCGCCGCTGCTTTGACGCCCAGCGTATTGCTGCCGAGGTTGATCGTATTTAAATAGTTCGTTAAAATGACCTTCCGATCGACGTTTTTTGTCAGCTGCAGCGCCAGATATTGTTCCTGGATTTTTCGTTCGATTTTGGAACCTTTGCTGGTCTCCATACCGCCGTTGAAGACGGTATTTTTGATGAGCTGCTGGGTCAGGGTGCTGGCGCCGCCTTTATAATTATTTGTCAGGACACCGACCACGGCGCGTGAAATGGAGCGCAGATCGATACCGCTGTGTTGCCAGAAACGCGAGTCCTCAATGGAGACGAATGCGTCGATCAGATCCTGAGGAAAATCCTCGTAGGATGCTTCGATTCGGTTTGAGTTGGAACCAACCAGCGTGTCGGTCACTTCTCCGGCGCTATTATATATAGTAGAAAAATATCCGCTTGGAGTAAAGCTGTCCGGGTTGAAGTCCGGCGAACTGTCCAGAATGCCTTTAAACATGCCGATAAAGGTGCTGACACCTGTCACGCAGAGAAACAGAACAAGAACAAAGGCAGTCTTGAAGAAGGTCAGAAACAGCCGGTTGGCGTATTTCTTCTTCCGGGAAGTGACTGCCCGGATCCGTTTCTTGGTTGCTTTTACACCGTAATTCATGAGAACCTCCTTTGGGTTCGTAGTGGTTCGTTCTATTAATAAATACAGTATTTCCAATTATATCAAAATTCATGGGATAAATAAATACTATTGTCATGAAGTTTTTTTTACGGTATCATAAAAGATAAGGGTTGTTCACGGGTAAGCACTTTTGGAACCGAAAGTGCCGTAAGAAAACGTGGTGGCAGCAGGAATTTGCCGTATTGAAATGCGAAGCCACGGCAAATTCTGTTACTGGGCACGTATGCGTGAACAGTAGCTAAGGTTTACAAGCGGTTAAAGAAGTGAAAAAACATCCGTTTTAAGGATGCGTAGTTCATAGATGGAGGAAAAGATGAAAGAGCGCTATAAAATCGTCTATCAGGGCGGTGAGGGCGAGATTGTGGAGAAGAAGTCCCGCTTTATCGCGGAGATCCGCCCGGTGGAATCGGAAGAAGAGGCGACGGCATTTATTGCGGAAGTCAAGAAGAAATATTGGGATGCGAGACATCATTGTTCGGCATTTACGATCGGAGAAAATAACGAGGTGGCGCGCTGCAGCGACGACGGCGAACCGGCGCAGACGGCGGGACGCCCGATGCTGGATGTACTGCTGGGACGCGAGATTCACAACGTCTGTGCGGTTGTGACCCGGTACTTTGGCGGGACACTTTTAGGAACCGGCGGACTGGTGCGGGCATACGGCGGTGCGGTCCAGGAAGGCCTTAAAAACTGTGTGGTTCTGGAAAAATGCCTGGCTCGCAAATGGAAGGTCGGGACAGACTACAGCGGGCTTGGAAAGGTGCAGTACATTTTTGCAGAAGCAGAGCTGCCGATTCTGGACAGCGAGTACGGCGAGGGCGTGGATCTGACGATCCTGGTGCCGTTTGATCAGGCGGGAGCAGCGGAGAAGAAGCTCATAGAGGGCACAAATGGAAGATGCCGGATCGAAAAACTGGATGAAGTTTATTTTGGCATGGATGACGGAAAAATCATTTTATTGTAAAAAAAGATTGAATAATGGATAAAAAAATGCTAAAATAACAAGCTGTATTATTTTGTGGGCGGATCCTTTGCCAAAGACGAAACGGCAGGATGCCTGTCTGTGACAGAAAATAATTATTAATTAGTACATGTAATGAATCATCATAAGAAAAGAGAGTAAGCAGATATGAAAATGAAACGGGAAGATGTCAGAAACGTTGCAATTATCGCTCACGTTGACCACGGTAAAACGACGCTGGTAGACCAGCTGCTCCGCCAGAGCGGTGTATTCCGTGCCAATCAGGAAGTAGTCGATCGTGTTATGGACTCTAACGATATTGAGCGTGAGAGAGGTATCACGATTCTGTCCAAGAATACGGCTGTTAATTACAACGGCACCAAGATCAACATTATCGATACACCAGGACATGCGGACTTCGGCGGCGAGGTAGAGCGTGTTCTTAAGATGGTAAACGGCGTTATCCTTCTGGTAGACGCATACGAGGGCGCGATGCCGCAGACCAAATTCGTTCTGCGTAAAGCACTGGAACTGGATCTGCCGGTTATCGTATGTATCAATAAGATTGACCGTCCGGAAGCACGTCCGGAGGAGGTTGTGGACGAGGTTCTCGAACTTCTGATGGATCTGGATGCATCCGACGAGCAGCTTGACTGCCCGTTCTTGTATGCATCTGCACGTTCTGGATATGCGAAGAAGAACCTGGACGATCCGAATGTGGATATGCAGCCGCTGTTCCAGACCATTCTGGATTACATCCCGGCACCGGAGGGAGATCCGGATGCAGAGACACAGGTTCTGATCAGCACGATTGATTACAACGAGTATGTAGGACGTATCGGCGTTGGTAAGATCGACAACGGTTACCTGAAAGTAAATCAGGACTGCGTCATCGTCAACCATCATGAGCCGGACAAGTTCCGCAAAGTTAAGATCGGTAAGCTCTATGAGTTTGAGGGTCTGAATAAAGTAGAAGTACAGGAAGCAAAGATCGGTTCGATCGTAGCGATTTCCGGTATCGCAGATATCCACATCGGTGATACCCTGTGTTCACCGGAGAAACCGGAGGCAATTCCGTTCCAGAAGATTTCTGAGCCGACCATTTCCATGGATTTCATGGTAAACGACAGCCCGCTGGCAGGTCAGGAAGGTAAATTCATCACTTCCCGCCACATCCGCGAGCGTCTGATGCGGGAGCTGAATACCGATGTCAGCCTGCGTGTAGAGGAGACAGACTCCGCTGACTGCTTCAAGGTATCTGGCCGTGGCGAGCTGCATCTGTCCGTCCTGATTGAGAATATGCGCCGCGAGGGCTTTGAGTTCGCAGTCAGCAAGGCGGAGGTACTCTACAAATATGACGAGAGAAACCGCAAATTAGAGCCGATGGAGATCGCTTACGTCGACGTACCGGATGACTTTACCGGTGCTGTTATCCAGAAGCTGACCAGCCGTAAAGGCGAGCTGCAGGGCATGAGCCCGATCGGTAGCGGATACACAAGACTGGAGTTCTCGATTCCGTCCAGAGGTCTCATCGGCTACCGCGGCGAGTTCATGACCGATACAAAGGGAAATGGTATCTTAAACACCAGCTTTGACGGCTATGCACCGTTCAAGGGCGAATTAAGTTACCGCAAACAGGGATCCCTGATTGCATTTGAGGCAGGCGAGTCCATCACCTACGGTCTGTTCAATGCCCAGGAGCGCGGAACCCTGTTCATCGGACCGGGCGTTAAAGTTTACTCCGGCATGATTGTCGGACAGAGCGCAAAACCGGAAGACATCGAGTTAAACGTCTGCAAAACCAAAAAGCTGACCAACACCCGTTCTTCCAGCGCCGATGAAGCCCTTCGCCTTGTTCCGCCGAAAATCATGAGCCTGGAGCAGTGCCTCGACTACATCGATACCGATGAACTTCTCGAGATCACCCCGACCAGCTTACGAATCCGTAAAAAGATTCTTGATCCGACTCTGAGAAAGAGAGCGATGATCAGCCGTAAAAATAGCTAAATAATCGTAAAGTGGGAGCAGCCGCGCAAGCCAGCTGCTCCTTTTCGTATATTCAAGCGAGAGATATCCAGGAAACGACGCGCCCCTCTTTCCTCTGCCGCTCCCATTCCCTCTGTCGATTCATGTCCCCCACCCTGTCGAAATTTCCCCCTCACTTCTTCTTCTAAAACGGTCATTCCCCTCATACATATATACAGTAAGAAGCAGGACTCCAAGAACCTGCCGTGAAAAACTGCAAAAAAGAAGAGGAGAGAGATACTATGTCGGAAAAAATGATTGAAAACAACAAGGTTAGCGTGATTGGTGAGGTCGTATCGGAATTTACATTCAGCCACGAAGTATTCGGGGAAGGATTTTATATCGCAGACCTGGCAGTCAGCCGTCTGAGCGATCAGGTGGACGTGATTCCACTCATGATTTCAGAACGGCTTCTGGATGTATCGAAAGACTACCGCGGAATGACGATGGAGGCGATCGGCCAGTTCCGTTCCTACAACCGTCATGAGGGCGCGAAAAACCGTCTGGTGCTGTCTGTGTTTGTACGTGAGATTCATTTCCTGGAAGAATTTACGGATTACACCAAAACCAACCAGATTTTTCTGGAAGGCTATATCTGCAAAGAGCCGATCTACCGGAAAACACCGCTGGGACGCGAGATTGCCGATATGCTGCTGGCGGTCAACCGTCCGTATGGAAAATCCGATTACATACCGTGTATTGCGTGGGGCAGAAATGCCCGCTATGCGTCCGGATTTGGCGTGGGAAGCCACGTGTGCGTGTGGGGGCGCGTGCAGAGCCGTGAATATACGAAGAAACTGAGCGAGACAGAGTGCGAGAAACGTGTGGCATACGAGGTGTCGGTCAGCAAGCTGGAGTGCGTGGAAGAATAGGATAGGTTTAGGATGTTACAGCAAAGTTTGAAGCCGGTTATGCAATCTATAGGGCATGATAAATGGCTGGTTTTGCCATAGCTTGCCAAAACAGATAAAATATGCTAGAATAAGGCAGTTTACAGAATTCGTAAAACGATCATTGGATGGATAGAAATAAAACACACAGGCCTGTGTGTAAAAAGACATCAGGAAAGACAGTCTGTGCGCCAGCGCAGCGGGAGGCACAGAAAGAGGAGAGGGAAATGAAAAAGGGGAAAGTTCATATCATCTTCGGCACCGGGATGGGAAAAACAGCGATGGCACTGGGACGTGGTGTCAGTGCAGCCATGCACGGCCGGAAGGTAATTATGATACAATTCTTAAAGGGAGTGCTGAGCCATGAGACAGCAGATGGGTTAAAACAGCTGGAGCCGGCATTTAAAGTATTCCGATTTGAAAAACAGAATGAGTATTATGAAAATCTCTCTGAAGAAGGCAAAAAGGAAGAGCTCTGCAATATTCAGAACGGGTATAATTTTGCAAAAAAAGTACTCTGTACCGGCGAATGCGATATGCTGATTCTGGATGAATTTCTTGGGGTGTTAGATCAGAAACTGGTCGGAGACGATGCTCTGGAAACACTGCTGGCAGCGCGCGAGGAGAATGTTGATCTAATTCTGACCGGAAAAGTATGCCCGGCTGGGGCAGAGGAGCATGCAGACGAGGTGACGCGCCTGGAATGCCTGAAGCCGTCAAACGATCATGCGTGCATGAACGGTTGACAAGTATTCAAAGTAATGCTAAGATAGAAAAAACAAGTAGAGGTTGCGTTGATTATCAGTAAGCGGTCGGATGCGGCAGGTGCAGGAGAAGACAGCTGAAAGGATGATACGCCGAAGGGCTGCGGCGCCTGTATCTGCAGTTCCTGGGTGCAGGATGAAGAATTCTGTAACTGTCATCGACAGATGGGGAGCTACTGGGAGTTTGGATTTGAATTCATAGAGCTGGCCATTGTGCCAGCTTTTTGTACGCTCAGGACCGACAGGCTTCAAACAAACATTTGTTTGAAGCGGGGACAGAAACGGACTCTGGAATAGAAACTCAGTCATCGTGCAAAAGAATAAGGAGGAAACAAAATGTCTATTTTTGAAGGAGCAGGCGTAGCGCTGGTAACGCCATTTCATGAGGATGGAAGCGTAAATTATGAGAAACTGGAGCAGATCGTAGAAGAACAGATCGCTGGCGGCACAGACTGTATTATCGCCTGCGGTACGACCGGCGAGGCGGCTACATTAAGCCATGAGGAGCACATCGAGGTGATTCGTTTCGTATGCCAGGTCGTAAATAAGAGAATCCCGGTTGTAGCAGGAACCGGTTCCAACTGCACAGAGACAGCGGTATATCTGTCTACCGAAGCGAAAAAGGCAGGCGCAGACGGACTTCTGCTCGTATCCCCGTATTACAATAAATCAACCCAGAAGGGTTTAAAGGTTCATTTCTCAGAGGTCGCAAAGGCAGTTGATCTTCCGATCCTTCTGTACAATGTACCGAGCCGTACCGGCGTCAATATCACCCCGGAGACGATCGTGGCACTGTGCAAGGAATATGAGAACATCGTCGGTGTCAAAGAAGCAAGCGGCAATTTCTCCGCGATCGCACAGATTGCAAGCCTGTCAGGCGGATCAGTTGATATTTACTCCGGCAACGACGACCAGACGGTTCCGATGATGGCACTGGGCGCAAAGGGCGTTATCTCCGTATTATCCAACGTGGCACCGCGTCAGGTACATGATATGTGCGCGGCATTCAAGGCTGGCGATGTAGCGAAGGCAAGACAGATGCAGATAGATGCAATTCCGCTGATTGAGGCGCTGTTCTGCGAGGTAAACCCGATTCCGGTTAAGGAAGCGATGAACATGATGGGCGAGGAAGTGGGTCCGTTCCGCAAACCGTTAGTGGATATGGAACCGGCAAACCGCGATCGTCTGAGAAGAGAACTGGTAAATTACGGAATCAGCCTGAAAGAGTGATAAGATCGTTACTGTACACGGGTAGGCACTTTTGGAACCGAAAGTGCCGTAAGAAAACGTGGTGGTAGCAGGAATTTGCCGTATTTAAATGCGAAGCCACGGCAAATTCCGTTACTGGGCACGTATGCGTGAACAGTAACATAGGATCCGTTAAAACGGGCAGTGAAACAGAATGCGAAAATCAGATTCGGAGGCGTGCGGCAGGGCGCTGCACCTCTGAATTTTGAATGAGATAGGGAAATGAGGTTTTAACAGATGGTACGAGCAATTATGCATGGCTGCAACGGCGCCATGGGACAGGTTATTTCCGGAATCGCAGCGAAGGACGAGGAGATCTCTATCGTTGCGGGTATTGATATGAGAACCGAGCAGAAAAATGATTATCCGGTTTTTGCGTCTCTGAACGAATGTAAGGTAGAAGCGGATGTTGTGATTGATTTTTCCAATGCAGCAGCTGTCGATGAACTTCTCGACTGGTGTGCAGAGAAGAAAATGCCGGTTGTTCTGTGTACGACAGGACTTTCCGAGGTACAGCTGGCAAAGGTAGAAGAGACGGCAGAGAAGACAGCTGTTCTTCGCTCTGCAAATATGTCTCTTGGTATCAATATGCTCTTAAAGCTTCTGAAAGAAGCAGCGCAGATTCTGGCTCCGGCTGGATTTGATATTGAGATTCTGGAGAAACACCACAATCAGAAGGTGGATGCTCCGAGCGGTACGGCGATTGCGCTGGCAGATTCGATCAACGAGGCGATGGGCAATACATACCATTACAAATACGATCGTTCCGCTACACGCGAGAAACGTGATGCGAAGGAGATTGGTATTCAGGCGATCCGCGGCGGCACAATCGTAGGCGAACACGATGTCATTTTCGCCGGTCAGGATGAGGTGATTACCTTTAATCATACAGCTTATTCCAAGGCGATTTTCGCAAAGGGTGCGGTACAGGCAGCCAAATTCCTGGCAGGAAAGCCGGAGGGACGGTATGATATGGCGGATGTGATCGGTTAAGAGATTTTATACAGATGTGAAAATGGAACCCCGGCTGTGAGTAAGTTTATCCACTCACAGCCGGGGGTTTTATTTCTGGAACTTTTCCCGCCCTTGTGTTTGTGGATGAAAGCTTCTGAAAATCAATTTGTCAAGGCTAGTGTATCATTTTTTTACATCTTGTGTAAAAAAATGACATCTTGTGCAGTGTAAATTGTAGAAAAATAAAACAAATGATAAGATGAATACAACAAGAAAAGTTTGAAATCGTGAAAAAGAAGAAAAACTCCAGAATAAAAATACATGAAAGACAGCTTTTCGATCAATACGAGGAGGTATGCTATGAGAAAACGCAAATGGATGAAGGCGGGTGCCTGTGCACTCAGTGCCGTTTTGATCATGGGCTTGTATGCCGGACCGGCTTTTGCAGAATGGATAGGTACAGGAGGTGCAAGAGCCTACATCATAAATGGACAGGTGCAGACAGGCTGGCAGCAGATCGATGGAAAATGGTATTACCTGAATGAACAGGGAGCACCGCAGATCGGCTGGGTAAAAGACGGGGAGAAACAGTATTTCTGTACGGCGTCGGGGGAAATGGTCAGCGGTGTCGTCTGGATCAATGGAAAAACCTATTATTTTGGCACACCAGACAGTGGAGAGATGGCAACGGGCGTTGTCAGTATCAACGGAATTCCTTATACGTTTGAAAACGATGGCACATCGTTCGGCGGTCGCAAGCCGAGACCGGCGAGAAGCTTTGAGGTAAAAGTGGCAGAAGACGGAACGATGACCATCTTAGAGACGACCAATGCCGATACACCGAAGCTGAATTCCAGAACATCCAAAGAACGCAGACATTCTGGAGGCGGTGGTGGAAGCGAAACGCCGAGTGTGGTACCGAGTGATGCGCCGGCGACGAAAGAACCGACCGAAAACCCGACGCCGACCGTGAAACCGACCCAGCCGGAAGAGACGAAGGAGTATACAACAACGGAGCCACCGCAGACGCCGGATCCATCGGAGGCGCCGAGGTCAACAGATCCGTGATCAATCTGAAACTAAGAGTATGAAGTGAAAATAATCGGCCAAGTTCAGATTTGGGGCGATTACAAACATTAATCATCTATAATTTAATCTTGTTTTTGCTCTCCTGCATATAGGATGATGGAAACAGATTCATATACTCCCGAGCTCTTTCCTGCGTATGTGCAGGGAGGATCCCGGGAGTATATAAATTATAGCGATGAGAAAGAAACGGCGTGCCTGAGGGGAGTGCCACCGAAATGGAGCACTTAAAAAAGTCGTTAAAGGAGGTGCCAGAATGAAATCAGCTTACTGTATCGCCATTACGGCGTGCCTGACTGTCATCTGGCTGTATGAGGAAAAGAAAAAGCGGGGGATGGCGGGAAATCTTTGCTGGAAAGCAGCGGTCGGGTATCTGATTACGCGCTTTGTATTCTTTGCCATTTCTAATCAGGAGGTTCATGGCTTCCTGGAAGTCATGGCAATGGATCTGGTGACAGCCTGGCTTTTATATATTTTGTCCGGGAAAAACGGAAGCCGGGAATCAGTGTGGGAATGCCTGTATCTTTATATCTGGAATCCGATCCCGGTATTATCTGTTCTTTCACAGGGAAAAAAACGGATGCTTTTTATCTGGCTGGCGGTATTGATTCTTTTCGTGGGTAGTTCGTGGATAGAGCACTTCAGGGCGCGCCTTGGAATAGAAAGATTCAAAAAAATTGGAATTCTTCTCACGGTTGCGGGAACTGGCATACTCTGGGCGCGGGATATCACCGGAGAGCGCTTCGGACAGTGCAGTCCGGGAGATGAATTTTATCCGCTGATGCTGATGTTTTTTGCAGTACTGGGTGTGGGAACCTGTGTATATGGAATTGCTTCTTATGTTGGAATATTACATGAACAACTCTGATTATCTCCAAAAAGCCCGGAAATACGGGCATTTCACGGGATA
>NZ_CAKVZK010000030.1:0-37114 GCF_934835585.1 Clostridium sp. AF02-29
CAGCTGGATAGAGCACTTGGCTACGGACCAAGGTGTCGGGAGTTCGAATCTTCTCACGCACGTCGATTTCTCTGGTTGTCAGAGAGCAAAAAGCATCCTTTTGAGGGTGCTTTTTTTGTATAATAGGGAATTCCAAGGAATTTCCTATTACACAAAAATGCACTAACGTGCCAATGATGTGCACTCGCGCGAAGATGCAGGTTGTCGCAAGCGACGCGCTCGGCGCGAGAATGTGTCAAGGCAGCAACTGTTCACAGGTAGGAATTTTCTGAACTGAAAATTCCGTACGATACAGTTCTGTCAGCAGATTTTGTCGATTTGGAATGTGCAGTATCGGCAAAATCCCGTTGATGGGCACACGTGTGCGAACCGTAACCCTGAGCACATTCTTTATTCCGTTTACGACAGCCCGGAATTGACTTTTTACCGCATGACCGATATAATAATAGGGCTGTCCCTATCAAGGCAGATAGCTTTGCGGTTTCTATGAAAGACCGCGTGGAGGAATTATGAAAACAGAATATCTGATAAAAATTGGTTCTGTCGCGAAATGGCTGGTGCCGTTTTTTGCAGCGGTGGCGCTGCTGAACGCGTAGGTTTTAAGTGGGCAGAATAAAATAGAAAGGCTGGGAAGAAGCTGGGAGATGCATCACGGATTCTGACACAGCGGAAAGGAGAAGAGATGCAGTTAGTTCAGTTAGATATGAAGCAGATATCGAGCGAGGCAGAGATTTACGACTGCCTGGTCGGTCAGATGAATTTTACCAATGCCGATGAAAAACCGGAATGGATGAATGTGATTGAGATGAACGAGCGGGATCCGTATGAGATGGATACAGAAGAACAGCCGGAGGATCCGGAGTTTAAGAAAATTCTGGAGACACCGGAGAAGACATTGGATGGTCTGGTACAGATGCTGGCTGCCCGCTTGGCAGATGATTACTGCCTGGAAGTAATCCGGGATGAAGCGGCGGATGATGAGAAGAAAAAACTGGAAAAACGTCTGGAACGCGCACTGGAAGATGCGGCGCGCACAATCGATGAAAGAGACGGGAAATTGTATGCAATACTTGAGGATACAAAACCCATGGCATTCTCCGTTATCTGATGAGCCGGAAGAAGGATTGATTCCATGTGAGGTGGTTCGGTCTTCCCGGAAGACGATTGCCATCCAGATCACGGCGGAAGGACGCCTGGTACTCCGGATTCCGAGGAGGGCTTCGGTGCAGGCTGCGATGCGGTTTGCCGAGGAGCACCGCGACTGGATTGAAGTCCATTATAAAGAAGCGGTGGAACGCCAGAGGAACCGGAGAACATATGGAGCGGAAGAAATCCGAAATTTCACAGAAAAGCTGCGCCCGGTGCTCATGCACCGGGTTGCTTTATATGCGGCGTGCATGGGCGTAACCTATGGAAAAATCACAATCCGGAACCAGAAAACGCGTTGGGGAAGCTGCAGCGCAGCTGGAAACCTAAATTTTAACTGGCGGCTGGTACTTTTGCCGGAGGATCTGATGAATTATGTGATTGTCCATGAGCTGGCACACCGGCTAGAAATGAACCATTCCGCGCGTTTCTGGACGCAGGTGGAGAATATACTGCCGGACTGGCGGGAACGGCGCAGGCGGCTTAGGGAGTATGTGATATAGAAAAGAAGCACAGACATAGATAATAGGAGGAACAAAATGGCAGAAGAAGTCTGGATGCTTCAGACCAAGAAAGCAGATTTTAAGCAGATCGGGGCGCGGTTTCGGATCGATCCGGTTACGGCGCGTATTATCCGGAACCGTGGGATCGAAGGAGAGGCGGCGATCGACCGCTATTTAAATGGCACGCTGGATGATCTGTATGATCCGATGCTGTTAAAAGATATGGAGTGTGCCGTTTCCATCCTGTGTGAGGCTGTGGATACTGGAAAGAAGATACGGATCGTCGGTGATTATGATATTGACGGCGTCTGTTCGACGTACATATTATTGCAGGCATTTGAACGGCTGGGCAGTGATGTAGATTTTGAGATACCGGATCGCATCAAGGATGGCTACGGAATCAATGAATCGATCATCGAACAGGCGCACGCGGACGGCGTGGAGGTGATTCTGACTTGTGACAATGGTATTTCCGCGTTCCATCAGGTGGAGCTGGCGAAGAAATATGGCATGACGGTTGTCATCACGGATCATCATGAGGTGCCCTTAGATGGGGAAAAAGAGAAGATTCCACCGGCGGATGCGGTGATCGATCCGAAACAGGCAGACTGTCCGTACCCATTTCCGGAGATCTGCGGCGCAGTGGTGGCATACAAGCTGGTGCAGGTTTTATATGCCCGCCGGGGCGTGCCGCAGATGGAATGGCTGGATTTGCTTGAATTTGCCGCGATTGCGACGGTCGGTGATGTGATGAAGCTGCAGGATGAGAACCGGATTCTGGTAAAATACGGTCTTAAAAAGATGGCGCAGACCAAAAATCTAGGGCTTCGCAGACTGGCGGAGAAAAATAATCTTGATCTGGGGGCGATCACAGCATACCATATCGGATTTGTCATTGGACCGTGCCTGAATGCGGGCGGACGATTAAAAACGGCAAAGGAAGCGCTGGCGCTTCTGCGGGCGCAGAGTGAGGAAGAGGCGGAACGCCTGGCAGAGGAACTTAAGGAATTAAATGATACCCGCAAGGATATGACCGAGCAGGGGACTGAGGCGGCGAAGCTGCAGGTAGAGAGCTGGTACCAGAAGGACAAGGTGCTGGTGGTCTTTCTGCCGGAATGCCATGAATCGCTGGCGGGCATTATTGCAGGGCGCCTGAGGGAATATTATCAGAAGCCGGCGATCGTGCTGACGCGCGGCGAGGAGGCGGTCAAAGGCTCGGGACGTTCCATCGATGAGTACCATATGTTTAAAAAGCTGACAGAGGTCAGCGATCTGCTGCTCAAATTTGGCGGTCATCCGCTGGCAGCCGGGCTTTCGCTGGAAGAGAAGAACATTGACGAGTTCCGGCGCAGACTGAATGAAAATGCGGGGCTGACGGAGGAAGATTTTAAAGCGAAAGTCTGGATCGATGTGCCGATGCCGGTGGGATATGTGACAGAACGCCTTGTGAGGGAGCTTTCCTGTCTCGAACCGTTTGGACAGGGCAACGAAAAGCCGCTGTTTGCAGAGAAATCACTCCGCATCCGGGCGAGCCGCGTACTGGGGCGCAACCGGAATGTCGTAAAAATGACGTTGGAAGAGACAGACGGACACGCGATCGAGGCGCTATATTTCGGTGACGGAACGGCGTTTGAGGAAGAGCGCGCCGGACGGCGGGAGATCGACGTCGTGTATTATCCGGACATCAATGAGTACAATGGAAGAAAAACGCTGCAGGCGGTGATCCGCCGTTATAAATTCCGGGGGTAAATGGCATGATAACGAGAAAAGATGTGATGCCGGTCAATTTCCTGAAAAAAGAAAAATTTACCGGAAGTGATACCGGGATGCGCTACCGGATGGAGATGACAAAGCGCGAAGTACCGAAAGAAGACGGCGCAGATGGCGAGACGGTCGAGGAGACAGTCCTGACCGTGACATCGTGGCCGGAACCATATGGATACGACGCAACGCCGGAAGAGGAGAAGACTCACGAGGAATTTCCATTTTCGGAAGAAGGAATTGTGAGCGGGGTAGAGTGGCTGAACGGGCAGCATGCGCGGTATGTGAAGCCTGAAAAATAGACGGTTGCGTGAACAGAAAGAGTGAAAAAGTAGAATGAGTTGGAAAAAGACATTTTATGAGGGGCTAAAGAGCGGTATCCCCATTGGACTGGGGTATCTGCCGGTCTCCTTTACGTTTGGCTTCCTGGCGGTGTCGGGCGGTCTGCCGGTCTGGGTAGCAGTTTTTATATCGCTGACGAACTTAACGAGCGCCGGACAGTTCGCAGGGACAAACCTGATTCTGGCGGGGGCTGGGTACTTTGAGGTGGCATTGACAACGTTTGTCATCAACCTGCGCTATATGCTGATGTCACTGTCCCTGTCCCAGAAGCTCGATGAAAAGACGGGAACCGGGGCGCGCCTGGCACTGGCATTTGGCATCACGGATGAGACGTTTGTCGTCAGTTCCCTGCATCCGGGCATTTTGAAAGCGTCGTATATGCTGGGACTTATCACGATGCCGATTCTGGGGTGGAATCTTGGAACCTGGCTGGGAGGCGCGATCTCGGCGGTTCTGCCGCAGGCGCTGCAGAATGCGATGGGAATTGCCCTGTACGCGATGTTTATTGCACTGATTCTGCCGGCGGCACGCAAATCGCGGTCGGTGTGCTGCGTCATCATTCTGGCAGTTGTGATGGTGTGCATTTTAAAATATGTTCCGGTTTTTGCCGGTATTTCCTCCGGTTTCCGGGTGATTCTGGTTACGATCGTGGCATCGGCGTTCGGTGCATGGAAATTCCCGCATGATCCGGACGGTAAAGAAGCCGGCCAGGACGAGAGTCAGAAAGAGGGGGCAGAATGATGAATACAGCAGCAGAGGCAGCAGGAGCAGCCGGAACACTCGATATGAAATACGTGCTGACCTGTGTCCTTTTGATGGCACTGGTTACATATATTCCGCGTGTTCTTCCAGTTACGATTTTCCGGAAACAGATCCGTTCGAAGTTTATCCGATCTTTCTTAGATTATACGCCGTATGCAGTGCTGGGGGCACTGACATTTCCGGATGTATTTACCTCCACAGGACATCTCTATTCGGCGGTCGGAGGAACGATCGTAGCGGTGATTTTGGGATATAAGGGAAAGAGCCTGGTGGTAGTGGCGATCGCGGCGATTGTGACGGTTTACCTGCTTGAGATGGCAGGCGGAGCCGGTCTTTTGGCGTCGCTTTCATTTTAAGAAAAATTTAAAATGAATATGCGCGAAAGCGCGGGAAATTCATCATAAATAAAAACGAAAGGTGCAGACAAGATGATTACAATGAAGGGAGCCGCTGTTTCGGCAAAGCTGAAAGAGCAGGTAGAAAAAGGGCTGGAAACCCTGACATGGGTGCCGAAACTGACGATTATCCGGGTGGGCGAGAATCCGGATGATATTTCCTATGAGAAAGGCGCAACGAAGAAGCTGACATCGTTCGGGCTTGAGGTGGAATCGAAGGTATTTCCGGGAGATATCTCGGATGAGGCATTTAAGAAGGAGTTTGCGGCGATCAATGCGGATGCGTCGGTGGACGGTATTTTAATGCTACGCCCGCTTCCAAAACAGATCAACGAGCAGGATATTGAAAAAATGATCGATCCGGCGAAGGATCTGGACGGTATTTCGCCAGTCAATATTGCCAAGGTGTTCAGCGGCGATACGAGCGGTTTTGCGCCGTGTACGGCGGAGGCAGTGGTATGCATGCTGAAAATGAACGATATCGCGCTTTCTGGCAAACGGGTGGCAGTCGTAGGAAGAAGCATGGTTGTGGGACGCCCGCTTTCGATGCTGCTTCTGCATGAAAATGCGACCGTGACCATCTGCCACTCGAGAACTGCCAGTCTGCCGGAGGTATGCCGGGAGGCGGATATTCTGACTGCCTGCGTGGGAAAAGCAGCGATGATCAACCACACCTATGTAAAAAAGGATGCGGTTGTCATTGACGTTGGGATCAATATAGATGAAAATGGAAAACTCTGCGGCGATGTGGATTTTGCCGATCTGGAAGGAACTGCTTCGGCGGCAACACCGGTTCCGGGCGGTGTCGGCGGCGTGACGACGGCGGTTCTGGCACAGCATCTGGTGCGTGCAGCACGGATGAAACAGGAAAAAAATAGTAATAAATAAGCGAAAGAAAGTTAAGAGAAAAGCAATACATTTCCTCTCGTTTTCAGGTATAACTATAGTAAGAATGACAGTGTACCAGTTGTTGCTCCGGAAGGTCCGAACCCATTGTGGGGTGGAACTCACGGATGAAACAGAAAAACGGGAGGAATTTTTTTATGAGAAAAATGGGGATGATGCGAAACAGGATGGCATTTCTGCTGGCAGCAGGCACGATGACAATGACGTCGGCGGCAGGCCTGGCAGGTTGTACGTCCGCACCGGCATCGGTGACGGTGCAGTCGGCGGAAAATACGGGGATCACGGTGACGAGCCAGGAGAAAATCAAGGCGGAGCCGGATATTGCGGAAATTACCTACAGTGTCTATTCACAGGCGGCGGATGCGAGCACCTGCCAGTCGGAGAATCAGACGGATTTGGATGCGGTTCTGGCGCTTTTGAAGGAAAAGGGAATTGCAGATACCTCGGTGCAGACGAGCGGTCTGGGGCTGAATCCGATCTATGACTGGGACAATGGCAAGAAGATCACTGGTTATGAGATGACGACGGAGGTTGTTGTATCGGATGTTGCGATTGAGGATGCAGGGGCGATCATCAGCGATTCGGTCAATGCGGGTATCAATTCGATCGATTCGGTCCAGTACCAGTGCAGCAATTTTGATGAGATTTATCAGGAAGCGCTCAAAAAAGCCATTGAGTCGGCGCGCGTGAAAGCCGAAGCGATGGCGGAGGCAGGCGGCTGCAAGCTGGGAATGATGACGAATGTGCAGGAGTACAGCAGCGGGCAGCAGGCGCGTTATTATGACACTTCTTACAGCAGCGGCATGGCGATGAAGGAAACGGCGATGGAAGATGCGGGTGCAGGCAGAAACCTGATGCCGGGGCAGGTGGATGTTGAGGCAGAGGTGTCGGCTACGTTTTCCATTCAATAGGGATCAGCTGCATGAAAGGTTGTCTGATTTCGGAGGAAAAATCGGATTTTAAACAGGAAAAGGGAATAAACACAAATTGTATAAACCTTCGCATATCTGGGATACTAACAGTGTGAAATGAATGGTCGGAAACGGCTGCTGTTTCATGAGAATGTAGAACAGAATGCGGAGGTTTATTTTTTATGTGGGGAATGATAACCGCGCTGGTTTCCGGCGCACTCATGAGTATACAGGGCGTGTTTAATTCTGCCGTGATGAAGCAGACCAGCATGTGGGTATCGGCTGGCTGGGTGCAGATAAGTGCGTTTGTGGTTTGCCTGGTGATGTGGCTTTTTACGGGACGCGGCGCGGTATCGGAGCTTTGGCAGATCGAACCGCGGTATATGCTGACCGGCGGCGTGATCGGGGCATTTATCACGTACACGGTCATCAAGAGCTTTGACGCGCTGGGACCGGCAAAATCAGCGCTTCTGATCGTCGTGGCGCAGATCCTGGTGGCGTACCTGATTGAGGTGTTTGGCTGGTTCGGTGTGGAGAAAGCGGGATTTGAGTGGCGCAAGGCGATCGGGGCGGCGGTTGCGATTGCGGGGATTGTGATTTTCAGATGGGAATAAAAATTTTCTGCTTGTGTTTAAAGGGGGTTTTGGTTAGAATAGAATTACGGACAAAACGCGCCTCGGAAAAAGAGGGGTGCAGAAGATGAAACAGACAAATCAAACAGTAAATCGGAAACGATGGATGCGAACAGGGGCAGTCGGCGTGGTATTTTTGGCGGCTGTTTTGTGTTTTGGTGTGCAGAGCCGGCGAGAGAAGCAGACGGTGGTGCTGGAGACGCAGAACAGTTTTTCAAAAGAAGTGGATGATTCGCAGGAAAGCTCCGAACGTTCAGCAAAACGGTCAAACGGCGGGGCAGTGGATGGGGATAATGAAGCAGCAGAGAACGCTGCGCCTGAGGGGCAATCAAAAGAAAATCCCCAAACGCCGGAACCGAGAATCCTATATATCCACGTCTGCGGCGAGGTAGCCGCACCGGGCGTCTATGAGCTTCCGGCGGGCAGCCGTATGTATGAGGCGGTTGAAAAGGCGGGCGGGATGACGTCGGAGGCGGCGCAGGAATCTGTAAATCTGGCGCAGGCGATCGAGGATGGACAGCAGCTTCGGATTCCGAGCCGGGAAGAGATTCGGAAATATCAGGAAACAGGGAAGGATGTCTCCGGGCTTCTGGGAGCCGGAGGCGCTGCTGGGAATGGCAGCGAGTCAGCTTCGCAGAAATCTGGAAGCAGTGCAGCATTGATTAATTTAAACACAGCTTCCAAAGAAGAGTTGATGACTTTAAGCGGTATCGGCGCGGCGCGGGCGGAAGCGATTCTTTCTTACCGGGAGCAGAAGGGCGGTTTTCGGACGATTGAGGATATTATGAAGGTGCCTGGCATCAAGAACGCGGCATTTCAGAAGATAAAAGATAAGATTACAGTATAGAGAGATAGAAGCATAGTGGTTGAGGTGGAGAATGGCGAAGGTATTAGTGGTAGATGATGAAAAATTAATAGTAAAAGGAATCCGTTTCAGTCTGGAACAGGATGGATTTGAAGTTGCCTGCGCCTATGACGGGGAGGAAGCGCTTCAGATGGCGAAGGAGACGGAGTATGATATGGTTCTTCTGGACGTGATGCTGCCGAAGCTGAACGGATTTGAAGTCTGCCAGGCAATCCGGGAGTTCTCTGAGATGCCGATCATTATGCTGACCGCAAAAGGCGACGATATGGATAAGATTCTGGGGCTGGAATACGGCGCCGATGATTATATCACGAAGCCATTTAACATTTTGGAAGTAAAGGCGCGCATCAAGGCGATCCTGCGCCGCAACTCCAAGAAATCGAGACAGGAGCCGCAGCAGACAAAGAAAGTCATCGAGGCGGGCGATCTGACGCTGGATTCGGACAGCCGCCGGGTCTTTATCGCTTCCCGCGAGATCAATCTGACCGCGAAAGAATTTGACCTTCTGGAGCTTCTGGTGTGCAATCCGGGCAAGGTTTACAGCCGCGAGGAGCTGCTGCGCTTTGTCTGGGGCAACCGGGCGGCGGCGGGCGGCGATGTCCGCACCGTAGACGTTCATGTGCGGCGGCTGCGCGAGAAGATCGAGCCGAGTCCGAGTGATCCGAAATATGTACATACGAAATGGGGCGTGGGGTATTATTTCCGGATTCGGTAATGTGGAAAAGAACTCAGAAGAGGATGAAAGGGGCGCTGCAGGGGAGTGTGTATCCCGGCAGCTGCTCTTTTTCTTTAGGTGGAAAAGGCAGATGGGGCAGAGAATGAACGAGGAAAACCAAGAACAGGATCAGAAGGATGAAATTGCAGGGAAGCAGGAAAAGCCGGGACAGATAGTTTCAGAAAAAGTGGAGAAGAAACGAGAGGAAAAACCAAAGAAAAAGCGTCTTCGCATCCAGGGCGCCGCGTGGAGGCGGCTGGATAACACGGCGAAGCTCTTTGCGGCGGTGTCGGGCGAGGATTTAAGCAGTGTATTCCGGATTTCGGCGGTTCTGAAAGAAAAAGTAGATCCGGAGCTTTTGCAAAGGGCGCTTGTGCGGACACTTCCGGAGTTTGAAAATTTCCGGGTGAAGCTGCGGAAGGGATTTTTCTGGTATTATTTTGAGACGAACAACCGGAATCCGGGCGTGGAAGAAGAACAAAGTGCACCGTGCCGTTTCATTGATCCGCACCGGGGCGCGCGGTTCCCATTCCGTGTGAGCTACTATGGATGCAGGATCAATTTTGAAGTGTTTCACGGGCTGACGGACGGACTGGGGGCGCTGCGGTTTGCTTCACGGCTTACAGAACATTATCTGGAACTGGTGAAAAAATTGCCGGTTGTGGTGCAGGAGCGGGAGTTTTCGCCGCTCCGGGAGGACGATTATCTGCGACATTACCGGAAACTGCCGCATCGGCATTATAACAGCAGACCGGCGATTGCGATTCAGGGGAAATTTCTCCCATTTGATCAGATGGCAGTGCTGCAGGGGACGATTGAGGTGTCGGCACTGAAGACGGAATGCAGGAAGGTGGGGGTCAGCATCACCAAATATCTGGCGGCGGTGCTTCTCTGGGCGATCATCCAGACGGAGACGGATGGGAAAACGCTGAAACGTCCGGTGGCGCTCAATCTTCCGGTGAACCTACGGAGTTTTTTTGAGTCGGAGACGCTGGCAAACTTCTTTGCTGTCGTGAATATTTCGTGGGCGGCGGGAAAGGCGCCGGAGGCATTGGAAGAAGTGATTGCGTCTGTGAGCCGCCAGATGGATGAGCAGATCGTGAAGGAGCGGCTGGAGGAGACGATCTCCTACAATGTGTCGAATGAGAAAAAATGGTATGTGCGGGCGATCCCGCTATTTGTCAAACATCTGGCGATGCAGTTGATTTTTCTGCACACCAGCCGCGCCCACACGATGACATTTTCCAATATCGGACCGGCGCAGGTTCGGGAGGAACTGAAAGATTCGATCGAGGGCTTTCAGCTTCTTGTCGGCGCATCGCCGAAGCAGCGGATGAAATGCGGGGCAGTGGCGTATGACGGGAAATTATGTCTGTCGTTTACGAGCGCGATGGCAGAGAACCGGCTTCCGGAGTTTTTCTTTCACTTTTTGGAGGAAAAGGGCATCCGGGTAGAGCGCGAGAGCAATGGAATCACGGATACGGAGCATGATAAAGGACGTTATCCAGTGATTGCCCAGGATCGAGAGCGCGTGCGCCGTGCGGTGCGGGGATTTTATGTGTCATTGGTGCTCGTATCGCTTCTGGCGGGGCTTACGAATCTGGCGACTTATCATCGGATTCCGTTTAAATGGTCGCTTCTGACGGCGGGCGCGGCGGCATATGTGGCGATGACTCTGCGGTTTTCGGTCATGCGGCATGCGAGCCTGGCAGGAACGCTGGTGCGGCAGTCCCTGGGAATTCAGGCAATTTTGCTTCTGATTGACGCGCTAACAGGGCTTCGGGGG
Source organism: Clostridium sp. AF02-29 (assembly GCF_934835585.1). NCBI lineage: Bacteria > Bacillati > Bacillota > Clostridia > Eubacteriales > Clostridiaceae > Clostridium > Clostridium sp. AF02-29. Next base: position 10,725 of record NZ_CAKVZK010000030.1, read on the forward strand.
TGGTCGGTGGACTACGCGATCCCATGCGTCGCACTGTTTGAGGTGGCGGCGGTTCTTCTGATGATGTTAGTCAACCGGATGAACTGGCAGATCTATTTTATGTATCAGATCACAATTACATTTCTGAGCTTTGTGCCGTTGATTTTCTGGAAAATCGGGTGGACGCATCATCCGCTTCTGACGGTGCTGGCAGCAGGTGTGTCGGTGGCAGCGCTGGCGGCGACGGTGATTCTGGGCGACCGGAGTGTGAAGCGGGAATTGAAGAGGCGGTTTCATGTGTAGAGGGAGAAAATGAGGCTGATTCTAACTTATGAAACGGTAATTGGTTTGGTTGACATAATGTTTTGGAATTCAAATGGAACAAAAAGAAAATGTCAATGGCAGAAAAAACAGGTATAGTAAAGAAACTGTGTATAAAAATACGAAAATAGAAATTTGGATGAAAGAAAGGGAAGAAGCATGAGTCGGAAAACAGTCAGCATGATAGGCAATCTGACGCGTGATATGATGAGTGACGTGATGGAGACATCGTTAAAGAAGCCGATCCAGACCGGCGAATTCCGGAAAAATCCGGTCGAACCGGCGTGGAGATGTCCGGCGGAATATATTTATGAGCTGGTAAAAACAGAACAGTTTGTGATGGAATATTTGAAGCCGAAGCAGGCGGTGACGGGGCGCGTCATTTTGCAGCTGCACGGCGGCGGGTATATCGGTCCGATGAAAAATATTTACCGGCGGTTTGCGGTTAAGTATTCGCAGATCAGCTTCGGCGCGGATGTTCTGACGCCGGACTACCGGGTGGCGCCGGAGCATCCGTATCCGGCGGCGCTGGAGGATGCGGTGTACGCGTACCGATGGCTTCTGGAAGAGAAGAAATACCAGCCGTCCCAGATCGTGGTAGCCGGGGATTCGGCGGGCGGCGGCCTGGCGCTGGCGCTCTGTCTGTATGCGAAAGATCACGGGCTGCCGCTTCCTGCGGGCATTATCACGATGTCGCCGTGGACGGATGTAAGTCTGAGCGGGGCATCGTATGAGGAAAATTATACGATCGATCCACTGTTTGGTAATTCGAAGGAAAATATGTTGTACCAGTGCAGCTACATCGGGAATGCCAACCCGAAAAATCCGTATCTGTCACCGCTGTTTGGAGATTTTGAAGGATTTCCGCCGATGCTGATGCAGGTGGGCGCGTATGAGGTGCTTTTAGATGATACGAGGGCGGCAGCGAAAAAGGCGCGCGCCGAGGGCGTCAAGGTGCGCTGCTCGGTCTATGACGGGATGTTCCATGTATTCCAGATGGGACTCGACCTGATCCCGGAGAGCCGCGAGGCGTGGGAAGAGGTTGCGGAATATCTGCGGATCATCTACCGGATTCATCGGGAGCCGGAGGGAACGGTCGTGAAAAAGGTAAAAACGAGACGCAAAGAGACGGAAGACCGGGCGCGGCTGAATCTGTTGGCATTTTTAAAACGGGAGCTTAAAAAGTGAAGATTACGTTAGTGACAGTAGGAAAAATTAAGGAAAAATATCTGGAGGCGGCGATCGCGGAGTACAGCAAGCGGCTGGGGCGTTACTGCCGTCTGGAGATCGTGCAGGTGGCGGATGAAAAAACGCCGGATAAGGCGAGTGAGCTGCAGGAAACGCAGATCCGCGACAAGGAAGGTGAGCGGATTCTGGCGCATATCAAGGAGGACGCGTATGTGATTGCGCTTGCGATCGATGGAAAGCAGCGTTCCTCGGAGGAGATGGCGGCATGGATGGAAGACCTGGGCGTGCGAGGTGAGAGCCATCTGCAGTTTATCATCGGAGGTTCGCTGGGGTTGTCGCAGGCGGTGTTAAACCGTGCGGACACGAAGATCAGCTTTTCGCGCCTGACCTTTCCACACCAGCTGATGCGCGTGATTTTGCTGGAACAGATTTACCGGAGTTTCCGGATTATAAAAGGAGAACCGTATCATAAGTAGACATAATGCATGATGGGTGATTAAAAATCAGCTATTCATAATGCGTGAGAGCAGTTCGAGATCCTCTTTTTTGACCTTTAAGTTAGATGCCACCTCGGTTCCGTCCGGGGCGGTTACCTTCAGGGAAATGACGCTGTCCTCGCGCAGCGCGCGGGTGTAGGCGGCTTTCAGAAAAGGGGAAAATTTAGGGTGGCGGGCTTTGAAACGCGCCCACTCGTCCCGAAATTGCAGTAAGGATGAAAGATTCATATGATTAAGTCCTTTCCGTTTTAATAACTGATGGTAGTGTATCATGCGCGGGGAAGGCGTGTAAAGAGGAAAAATTATCAGTAACGAGAGGGAGACTGGTAACTGTTCGCAGTAACGTAGACAGGAGAATCAAGATTCATGGAACAGGTACAGAAGAAAAATATACTAGGCACGGAGCCGATCGGCGGGCTTTTGCGGCAGTTTGCGGTGCCAAGCATTATCGCGATGCTGGTAGGCGCCCTTTATAATATCGTCGATCAGTTTTTTATCGGAAGAAGCGTGGGAGAGCTGGGGAATGCAGCAACGAACGTGGCGTTTCCGTTGACGATCTCCTGTGTGGCGCTGGCGCTTCTGTTTGGAATCGGCGGTGCGGCGTCCTTTAACCTGACGCTGGGAGGCGGCGAGCGTGAAAAGGCGTTATTTTATATTGGAAATGCGGCGACGCTTCTGTTTGGAAGCGGTGTGATTCTGGGGGCTGTGGCGCTTTTATGCCTGACTCCGATGCTGCGCTTTTTCGGTTCGCCGGACAATGTGCTGGCGTATGCCAAAACGTATACGGGTATCACGGCTCTGGGATTTCCATTTCTGATTCTGACCAACGGCGGCGGGCATCTGGTGAGGGCGGACGGAAGCCCGCGCAATGCGATGCTATACAATTTATCCGGGGCACTGATCAATACGATGCTCGATCCGCTGTTTATTTTTGGATTTCATATGGGAATGGCGGGTGCTGCGCTGGCGACGATCATTGGACAGATTTTTTCGGGAATTCTGGTGATCCGGTATCTGCGCCGCTACAAGAACGGGCGGCTCACGGCGGCACACCTTCGCCCGCAGGAAACATATGTAAGTATGATTACCTCATTGGGGGCAGCGGCCTTTTTCAACCAGCTTGCGATGCTGGTGGTGCAGATCGTATTAAATAAATCGCTGACCTACTACGGCGCACATTCCGATTATGGCGAATCCATTCCGCTGGCGTGTGCCGGCATTATCACGAAGGTCAATCAGGTCTTTTTCTCGATCGTCATCGGGCTTTCGCAGGGAATGCAGCCGATTGCGAGCTTTAACTATGGCGCGAAAAATTATGCGCGCGTGCGGCAGGTGTATGGGTTGGCGCTCCGGTGGGGATTTGTGGTGTCGGCGGTGTCCTTTGCGTGTTTCCAGCTGATTCCGCGTCCGATCATCGGGCTGTTCGGGGAAGGATCGGAGATGTATTTCCAGTTTGCGGAAAAATATTTCCGGATTTACTTGTTTTTCACGTTCTTAAACTGTGTTCAGCCGATTGCGTCGAACCTGTTTACGGCGATTGGAAAACCGAAAAAGGGTATTTTTCTGTCCCTGACGCGCCAGATTCTCTTTTTGCTGCCGCTGATTGTGATTCTGCCGCTGTTTATTGGCATTGACGGCATTATGTATGCCGGACCGATCGCGGACTTTGTCGCGGGTGTGGTGGCGCTTGCGATGGCAGGTGTAGAGGTGAAGCGGCTGCGGCGGATGGAAAGTGCGTCCGTGCATGCATAGGCGGATGGTATATTTTAGCCAGTCCTTCATATATTGAGGTAAGGAGGACGGGCTGATGAAGGAGGAACAATCAAAGCAGGATGTGAGGGCGCTGTTTCATTTTTTCTCCCGGAATATCCGGGAGCAGCTTCTGGCGCTTCCGCTTGAGGCGGATGGAATGGAAGAGGTACGGCTGCGGGTTAGCGCGCCGCTGTATTACATATATAAAAATAAAGAGTACACAGCCGGAAGTGGATTCCGGGTCAGCCGGGAGGATGTGGACGAGACGCTGCAATGCGCGGCTCGTTCTTCCCTCTATGCTTACGGGGAGGAAATCCGGCAGGGGTTTCTGACCGTGCAGGGCGGACACCGGATTGGCGTGGCTGGAAGGACGATACTGGAAAACGGACATATAAAGGCGATTCATCCGATAACCTTTTTAAATGTCCGTTTTTCGCATCAGATGATAGGATGTGCAGCAAAAATACGGTCGATTTTGACGGATTCAGGGACGGGAAGTATCCGGAATACGCTTCTGATTGCACCGCCGAGATGCGGAAAAACAACACTTCTGCGGGATCTGATCCGGATGGTGTCGGATGGAGAAGAGGGAAAGGATAGGGGCTCTGCTTTGACGGGGAGCTTTGAACGGCCTAAGGCAGGTGCAGGACATGAAAATAAAGCTGGAAAAATGGTGGAGATGAGGAAGCAGCATGGTGGAAAAGTGAGGGCGCAGACGGTCGGGGTGGTGGATGAGCGTTCGGAGATTGCCGCCTGCTATCAGGGAATCCCGCAAAACGATGTTGGCTGCCGGACAGATGTGCTGGATGCCTGCCCCAAGGCGGAGGGAATGATGATGCTGATCCGCTCAATGGCACCGGAGGTGGTCGCGGTGGACGAGATCGGCGGTGAGAATGATTTGGAGGCGCTTCGCTATGTGATGAACTGTGGCTGCAGGATTCTGGCAACCGTACATGGAAATTCGATGGAGGACATCCGGGAAAAACCGGGCTTGTCCTCTTTTTTGCAAGAAAAACGGTTTGAGCGGTATGTGGTGCTGGGAAATAGACGCGGACCGGGAACGGTGGAGGCGGTATATGATACAGCTGGCGAGGAGCTCATATGTGGATAAAATTGCTTGGAATCTGCCTTGTATGTGTATCGTGTGCGGGGATTGGCGGGGGTGAGGCATTGCGCCTGATTGGCCGGAGGCGTTTTTTGGAGGAAGTAAAACGGATTGCCACGGGACTGCGGGGAGAGATTGGGTATACACAGGCAGTTCTTCCTCTGGCACTGTGCCGGGCGGGGGCACGCGGGGATGGAAAAGCGGGGAAACTATTTTTGGTGGCAGGAGAGCGGCTGGAAGCGAATCCAGAGTGTCCGTTTGGGCGTATCTGGGAAGCGGTTCTGGAAGAGCAGGGGATTCGTCCGATGTTAGGAACAGAGGAATGGGAGATGATGTGCCGGTTTGGAAACAGCATCGGATATCTCGATCTGGAAATGCAGCAAAAGACGCTGGCACTGTATCTGGAAGAATTGGAACGGGCGATTGAGCAGCTGCGGCGGGAAGAGCCGGAGAAGAAACGGCTGTGCTGGGGGCTTGGGATACTAGGCGGGCTGTTTCTGGCAGTGTTGTTGATGTAAGTGGGGGAAGAAAATGGGAGTTAATCTAATATTTCGGATTGCGGCAGTCGGTATCCTGGTTTCCGTCCTCTGCCAGATCCTCAAACACAGCGGGCGGGAGGAACAGGCATTTCTCACAAGTCTTGCGGGTCTTCTTTTGGTACTGTTCTGGATGGTGCCGTATATTTATCAGTTGTTTGAGACGATGAAGGAATTGTTTGCGTTGTAATGGACTCTCGGAATCTTTCTGTGCTTGATTTTGTGAGATGATTTTTTGTCAGTTGTGCCCAAATTTCTGAGGCGTATGTTGATGAAATTCGGGTGCAGCTGGCGAAAAATCAGCCGCAAAAGCGAGTGTGGGAAAGACTCCGAGAGTACATTGCAGGGAAGGACGGTAAAAAATGTCAATTTTAACCGTATCGGTTCTTGGGATCACGGCAGTTCTTCTGGCAGTCCAGCTCAAGGGAAAAGGCGGCGAGTATGGGACGTACATTGTAATGGCGGCGGGGCTGTGTCTCTTTTTCTATGCGGCGGGAAAGCTGGAAGTGATTCTGAAAACACTTCGGACGATGGAATCCTGCATCGGGATCAGTCCAGTGTATTTGTCGGCGCTTTTGAAAATGGCGGGAATCACTTATATTGCCGAATTTGCCTCCGGGATTTGCAAGGATGCCGGGTACGGTTCGCTGGGAACACAGATTGAGATATTTGCGAAGCTGTCCATTCTGGCGGTCAGTATGCCGATTCTGCTGGCATTGTTGGAGACGGTGAAGCAGTTTTTGGCGTAGGGAAGTGGTAAGTGCAGAAAAGCGGAAAGATGGTGAGAGCAGGTGACGGTGGGAACAAAGATGGTTGTGCGGGCAGTGAGCGTTATGTTCTTGAGTGTATATTTGATGGCAGGAAATCATTTAACGGTGTCGGCGGCAAATGGTGAAAAGATATCCGAAGATTCGGATTTCAGTGTTTCTGGCGAGAACATGGATTCTCTTCTGAACTCACTGGATTTAAGCAGAATCGAAGCATTTTTAAGGGAAGCGGGAGGTTCGGCAGTCCCGGGGCTTTCATTCCGGGAAATCCTTTCGATGCTTCTCTCTGGCAATTATCAGAGTGTGGTTCGGATGCTGATGGATTTTTGCCGGACAGCCCTATTTCGGGAAATTTCAGAAAATGGCAGATGGATGGGGCAGGTCATCCTTCTGGGAATTTTAGGAGCGGTGTTCGCCAGCTTTTCGAGTCTCTTTGCCGACAGTCAGGTATCGGAGATGGGCTTTTATGTCACGTATCTTCTGATTTTTACACTGCTTGCCGCCAGTTTTTTGAATGGGGTGCGGATCACGCGGACACTGTTGGAGCAGCTCTTTGAATTTGTCCGGGTGCTGGTTCCTGCTTTTTTTCTGGCTGTTTCCTTTTCCGGGGGAAGTACCTCGGCAGCAGCCGGATATGCGTGGACACTTGCTTCTGTCAATGTGGCGGAATGGATGTTTTTACAGTTGTTTCTGCCATGCACCCAGTTGTATGTCCTGCTGTCGCTGGCGGGACATTTAAGCTCGAAGGATTTGTTTTCAAAAGCGTTGGAATTGCTGGAACAGGGGATGCGCTGGGGCAGCAAGGCGCTTTTGGGAGTGGTGCTGGGCTTTCATGTGCTGCAGGGAATGATTGCGCCGTATACAGATTCGGTGCGCCAGACGGCGCTGCGGCGGGCGGTCAGCCTGATACCGGGAATCGGACAGGGCGCGGCGGCAGTGTCGCAGGTACTTCTTGGAAGCAGCGTCCTGATCCGGAATACGGTGGGCATCGGGGGAGTGCTTGTGCTGGCGGCGGTGTCGCTTCTGCCGCTTTTGAAACTTTTAATCCTCTATTTGGGGTGTCAGGGAAGCGCGGCGCTTTTGCAGCCGGTCAGTGACAGCCGGGTGGTGGAGGCAGTCGGCGCAGTGGCGAAAGGATTTTATTTTTTGCTGGCAGCAGCTGGTTCGGCGGTGGTGTTATTTGCGCTTTCGATCGCGGTGGTGTGTGTGAGCACGAACGCGGCTTATTTTGCGGGGTAGAAGATGGAAGCAATTACTCACTGGGCGGGGAATATCGTCAGTTATCTAGTGTTTCTGACCGTTCTGACCGGGCTTTTGCCCGCACATAAGTATGAAAAATATATCCGTCTGTTTGCGGGCTGTATCCTGCTTCTGATTGTGCTGAAGCCGCTGACGGACGGGCTGCGTCTGGAAGAGCGGCTGAATTATCTGTTTACATCTCTTTCGTTTGAAAATGAAGCGGGCGAGCTGAAACGTGAGATGGATGAGATAGAGGTGCAGCGTAGAAATATGGTTTTGAGCCAGTATGAGGCGGAAGCGTCCAAGGAGGCAGTGCGGGTGGCAGCGGAAGCGGGATTTTCCGTGGAAAAGGCGGACGTAGAGCTGGAAAAAGATCCGGAGTCGGAGCAATTTGCCTCGGTGCGGAGTGTGACGGTGTATGTGGCGGGAAGTGAGGCGGGGATGGAAGCGGGGATGGAAGCGGCGGAACAGGAGGATCCGAGTTCGATGATTGAAATAGAAAAAATTTCCCCGATTGAAATTTCACTTGAACAGGAGCAGAAGCAGGGAGAACCCGCCGCCGCGCAGGCAGTTTCTTGGATGAATGGGGAAAAGATTTGGGAGCTTCAGCAGCGGCTGGCATCGTTTTATCAGGTGGAGGCGGATCATGTGGAAGTCAGGATGGAACCTTGACAGGGAATGGGTCAAACGAAATGAAAAATGGCTGATTTTGCTGGTGCTTGGGCTGGCAATTCTGATCTTATATGCGCCGTTTGGGAAGAAGACGATTGAGACGGGAGTCTGGCAGTCAGGGGAAAGATGGGCGGAGAGTGGAACAGGAACAAACGCTGGGAATAGAGCAGGGCAGGACAAAAATGGAAGTTCAGAAGAGAGTGATTCGGATGTCGAAACAGGTCTGCCAGGCACTGCATCCAGGCAGGACGCCAACCGCCTCTACGAGCTTCGCCTGGAGCAGCGGATCCGGGACGTTTTAAAGAAGGTGGACGGCGTGGGTGAGGTGGATGTGATGCTGACTCTGTTTTCTTCTTCGGAAAAGGTGCTGCGGGTGGATAAGGAGAGAAGCCGGGCGTCCACCTCGGAGACGGATTCTTCGGGTGGTACGCGGCAGCAGGCGGATGAATCGCTGCGGGAGAGCACCGTGCTGGCGGGAAGTTCAGGCAGCGGGGAACCGGTAGTTGAAAAAGAGCTGGCACCGGAGATTTCCGGTATCGTGATCAGCGCACAGGGAGGAGGAAATGCGTCGGTACAGAAGGAAATTTCGGAAGCGATGCAGGCATTATTCGGACTGCCGGCACATAAAATAAAAGTATTAAAGCGGGTGGAATAAAGGAGTATGCAAATATGAGAATGAAGATGAAACGCGTTTTCAGGAGAAATCAAATCATCATCACGACGCTGGCGATCATGATTGCGGCGGCGGGGTATCTCAACTATGCGGGAAAATCCGATCTGCCGGGGGCGGATACATATGAAGCGGGGGCGACCAAGATTTCAGATAGCGATATATATTCGGAAAATCAGGCGGTGTCCGGAAGCGTGGCGGACGGTGAATATGAGGAGATTGCAAGTCTTGACGATCCGGGAGAGGGCGATCCGCTGGCAGTAGGCAGTGAGGAGGGCACAGCGCAGGGAGCGGCGGACGGAGAGGAGGCATCTGCGGACAATCCGGCAGTCGATAACCCGGGCGAGGCGGTTTTGACAGGCGGAACCGGCGTGGCAGAGTACATAGCCAATGTACAGCTCAGCCGTGAACAGATCCGCGCCAAGAACCGCGAAGCGCTGAATGCCCTGATTAACAATGAAAATCTGGATGCGTCGGCAAAAGAGGCAGCCGTTCAGGATATGCTGGCACTCAATGCGATAGCGGAGAAGGAAAATGCAGCGGAAACGCTTCTGATGGCGAAAGGATTTGCCGATCCGGTTGTCAGCATCACGGATGGAAAAGTGGATGTCGTTGTCAACGCGCCGTCCATCACAGATCCGCAGCGCGCGCAGATCGAGGATATTGTAAAACGGAAAACCGAGATATCGGCGGAGAATATCGTGATTTCCCTTTTAAACCTGGGAGATTGAGGAAGTTCGGATGAGTTAATGTTCCCGGGTAGGCACTTTTGGAACCGAAAGTGCCGTAAGAAAACGTGGTGGCAGCAGGAATTTGCCGTATTAAAATGCGAAGCCACGGCAAATTCCGTTACTGGGCACGTATGCGTGAACAGTAACTCGGATGAGATTCGAACCGGAAATGCCTTTGCAAACTCCTGTATTTTTGGTATAATAAAAACACTTAATTGAAATGTATTTCTGGAAGTATTCGAGCATCTGTTTTTTGTGGGAAGAGAAGATTCCGGGCGTACATGGAAGTGGTCAGGAGGGATTTGGAATGGCGAGAGAAGCAGAAGATAGAAGCACACATATCGTATATGAAAAGGACCGCATTGGAGAAGTGAAAATTGCCGATGAGGTAGTGGCGATCATCGCAGGTCTGGCAGCGACCGAGGTAGACGGTGTCGATTCGATGGCTGGCAATATCACAAATGAACTGGTCGGAAAGCTCGGCATGAAAAATTTGAGCAAGGGCGTGAAAGTGACCGTAACCGAGGATCACGTGATTGTGGATCTGTCCTTAAATATGAAATATGGCTACAGCATCCCGGCAGTCAGTGAGAAGGTGCAGGACAAAGTAAAGACAGCGATTGAAAATATGACCGGTCTGATGGTTCTGGAAGTTAATATTAAGATCGCGGGTGTCAATATGCCGGCGGAAGCATAGCAGGTTTCGTGCTTTCGTAGCTTTTCATTTTCTTAACACAAAATACTCAGTTTGACCTTGACGGGGAAAAAACCGTATGATATGATGATCGCGTTAAAAGGGAGTAGTTATAACCATGTAACCAACAGACCCTGAGGATAGTAAACCTCATGGTTACATGCCTTGTGTAAGTCAAATGGCAGTGTGCTTTTGTAACAAAAAGCGTGTGCCGAATGATTCAAATGTGAGGAACAAGACTTTTAGCATATGTGGATGAAACGTATGCTGAAAGTCTTTTTTGTTTTATTAGGAAAAAGCGTCCTATGAAACAAAAACACTCGCATGGATGTATGTCTGGCGCGAAGAAAGACAGCTGCCAGAGCAGGTGTATCCTGGCAAGGGGCTCCAGGAAACAGAATATTTATGAAGGAAAACAAAATTAACAGGAGGAACAACATGGAATTTTTATGGGAAGGCGTCATGGCGATCACGCCGCAGCAGTTTGTGATGTATCTGATCGGCGGGCTTTTGATCTGGCTGGCGGTCAAAAAGGAATACGAACCGGCGCTGCTTCTGCCGATGGGATTCGGCGCGATCATGGTAAACCTGCCATTATCCGGCGTCATTAACCAGGTGACGGAGGGCATCGGGGAGACACAGGGTATTATACAGTGGCTGTTTGAGACGACGATCAGCGCGTCGGAGGCGCTTCCGATTCTGCTCTTTATCGGAATCGGGGCAATGATTGACTTTGGACCGCTTCTGTCACAGCCGATCATGTTTTTATTTGGTGCGGCGGCGCAGTTTGGCATTTTCTTTGCGATCTGTGCGGCATCGCTGATGGGATTCGAACTCAGGGATGCGGCGTCGATCGGAATCATCGGTGCGGCGGATGGACCGACTTCCATTCTGGTTTCTCAAATCATGCATTCCAACTATGTGGGCGCGATCGCGGTGGCGGCGTACTCCTACATGGCGCTGGTGCCAATCATCCAGCCATTTGCGATCCGTCTGGTGACGACGAAAAAAGAACGCCGGATTCACATGACCTACAGTCCGAAAAATGTGTCCAAAACGACCAAGATCGCATTTCCGATTGTGGTTACTATCATTGTCGGACTGATTTCTCCGGCATCGGTGGCGCTGGTCGGATTTCTGATGTTTGGAAACCTGATCCGCGAGTGCGGCGTGCTTCCGGCACTTTCCCAGACGGCACAGAACGAGCTGGCAAACCTGATTACCCTGCTGCTTGGCATCACGATTTCGTTCAGTATGCGTGCGGACGCGTTTGTGCGGGTTGACACGCTTCTGATTATGGGAATCGGTCTGATTGCATTTATCTTTGATACGATCGGCGGTGTGCTGTTTGCTAAATTTATGAACCTGTTTTTGAAGACGAAAATCAATCCGATGATCGGTGCGGCGGGCATTTCCGCATTCCCGATGTCCTCACGCGTGGTGCAGAAGCTGGCAATGGAGGAGGAAAAGGGAAATATTATCCTGATGCATGCAGTCGGCGCCAATGTATCGGGGCAGATCGCCTCGGTCATCGCGGGCGGACTGGTTATTAAGCTGGTAAGCCAGTATTTGTAATATAGGTCTGTCGGACAGATAAAATGGAAAAGGAAGGCTGCACTTGAATGATGAAAAATCAAGAGACAGCCATTGCACTGATTGAGATGGAGGAAAATATCGGATGTGGAATAATTTTTTGATTTCGCTGGCAATTATGGGAAAAGGAATGGCGGGAATTTTCGTCGTTGTCCTGATTATTACGGCAGTGGTGCTGATTTTAGGTAAGTTAAAGTAAAATATAAATTGGAAAAAGTATCTTTCTTTTTTCTTTCAGTTTTATGCAGTTCGTTGACATTCGACAGAGGTAAATCTATAATAGAAACATTGTTTGTAAGAGTTTGAAAGGGCCAGAAGGAGACATGAGAATGAGTCAACGAAATAAAATTCAGCGCCTGCTGCGAAAAGGCGCTTTGGCAACTTGTTTATCCCTGTCAGTTGTGTGCAGCAGCTTATCGGCAGTTACAGCGTATGCAGGACCGGCGGATGATCCGGCAGCGGCAGCACCAGTGATCGGACCGGGCGGTCCGGGAACCACGACCGATAATGCGGCGGCAGGAACTGACACGAACGCGAATGCGGGACAGCAGGCGGATAATTCCTATTATAATCAGACGTTATCTAATCCGGTTGTCAATCCGGTGGACAAGTATTCCTATAGCCAGATGGTAAACGATATTTCGGCGCTGGCAAGCTGTTATCCGGGAACAGTGACCGTGAAATCGATTGGAAAATCGGCGGACGGACGTGATATCTACGATGTGATTGTCGGCAATCCGAACGCATCCAAGAAGATTTTGTTCCAGGGGGCGATTCATGCCAGAGAGTATATCGTTGTACCGCTGATGATGCAGCAGCTCGAGTATCTGGCAGCTGGATTTACGAATAATGGTACCTATATGACGCAGCCGCTTTCTAACATATTGGGACAGGTGGCATTTCATTTTGTGCCGATGCTGAATCCGGATGGAGTCACGATCAGCCAGATGGGCGAGAATGGTATCCAGTCGGAGGAACTGCGCCAGACGATGCAGGCGGCGTACGCGGCGGACAAGGCATCCAGCCGGACAACGGTCAGCTATGAAGAGTATATGAGACGCTGGAAGGCGAATGCACGCGGTGTCGATCTGAACTATAACTTTGCAGCAAACTGGGAGGGAATCAATGTGTCTTTAACCCATCCGTCTGCAAATGGTTATAAGGGAACCAACCCACTGTCAGAGCCGGAGAGCCAGGCAATCGCGAACTTGATTCAGGGAACGGGATTCAATGCGGTTATCAACTATCATGCGATGGGAAATGTGATTTACTGGGATACGCAGAACAACCAGAAAGCGGCAGAGTCCAAGGCGCTGGCAAACGCTGTTCATGCCTTGAATGGTTATTCCGTTCTTGGAAGCAAGGGCGTCGGCGGCTTGAAGGACTGGCTGCAGCAGGCAGCAGGCATCCCTGGTATCACGATCGAGGTAGGACGTTCCACCTGCCCGGTATCTTTCTCGGAATATCCGGCGATCTGGAACCAGAATAAGGCAGTCCCGGCAACGCTGGGATATTATGTGGCGACACATTGATGATGGAATAAAGTGAAATGGAAAATATATTCTTTTTATAAAAATATGGTTTGCAAATTCTGAAATACGATTTTATATAAAATCACAAAAGGGACATTAATTAGAGATGTGTAACTGGAAATTCCGATAAAACAGGGCTGCCGTTATTCCTCAAACGGCAGCTCTTCTTTTCGCAAAAATGTCCGGATCGACTCGTCCCACTCGCGTTCCAGCGTCTTGTCTAACGTAAATTGGTTGAGCGACAGCCCGGTGACACAGCTTAAATGCTGATTTTCATAATGAATATTTAAGAACAGTCCGCCGACCTGCTCCGGGAGCCATTGGCTTTTGCGGGCGGTCAGAAACTGTTCGGTGGCAGCTTTCGGAAGCTTCAAAATGATGGAGAAGCGCTCCGGAAGCTTTTTTCCTTTTATGAGGGAAAAACAGAACGGGCGCAGAGTTTTCCAGGTTGAATATTCTTCAATCTGCCCCTCGGCACGCTCTTCTTCGGAATAAAAGCTTTTATGGACGCGTCCGTCGATGGAGAAGGTGTTGAACGTCACGATCTCCGCTTCCTTGAGCAGAAAGCGGTCAAATGTCTCTCCGATGAACAGTTTCTTGGTAAATAATTTTATATCACAGATATTGCAGGCAATCATATGTGTCCTCGCTGAGATGGTAAATTCGTTATTTTCTGTGTAATGTAGAAACAATAACGTAGATTCTATTTTATCGCAGGCGGGAAGGGGACGCAAGTGACTTCTTATTGGCAAGACGGAGAATTTTAAAATCTTATTAGCACTCAACAAAAATGAGTGCTAATTTTCTATTGACATCTTGGAACGCTGGTATTAAAATAAGAGTCACGGTGATGGAAAATCACAAAAAAGAATTTTACAAGCGTATATTTATGTAGCTGGATAGCAGGATTGGACGCGGCAGAGTGAAACTGCCAGACTCCATTTCCGGGAGCGGATATCCACTGTATTTTGCAATCAAAAGGAGTGTATAGATATGGCAGCAAAAACAGGAAGTTTATCAATCAACAGCGAGAATATTTTCCCGATTATTAAGAAATGGCTTTATTCCGATCATGATATTTTCTATCGTGAGCTGATTTCCAACGGATGCGACGCGATCACGAAGCTGAAAAAGCTGGCGCTGATGGGCGAGTATGAGGAGCCGGGGGAGACGGAGTATAAGATTCAGGTTACCGTTAATTCCGAGGACAAGACGATCACCGTCGAGGATAATGGTATCGGTATGACTGCCGAGGAAGTAGAAGAGTACATTAACCAGATCGCATTTTCCGGTGCACAGGATTTCCTGGCAAAATATAAGGACAAAGCAAACGAAGACCAGATCATCGGTCATTTCGGTTTGGGTTTCTATTCTGCATTCATGGTAGCGGACAAGGTTACGATCGATACTCTTTCTTATAAGAAAGATGCAGAGCCGGTTCACTGGGAGTCTGAGGGCGGCACTGAGTTTGCGATGGATAAGGGCGATAAGGAAGGCAATGGTACCAAGATTGTCCTTTATTTAAATGAAGACAGCACTGAGTTCTGCAATGAGTATCGCGCACGTGAAGTCATCCAGAAGTACTGCTCTTTCATGCCGGTTGAGATTTACCTGAAAAATGCAACGGCAGAGCCGGAGTATGAGACGATCGAGAAGGATCAGCTGACCGACAAGGACACCATCGTTGAGACGGTGGTCGAGGAAGCAAAGACCGAGGAAAAGGAGAAAGAGGACGGCACGAAAGAGACCGTGGAGGTATCTCCGAGAACCGAGAAATATAAGATCCTGAAACGTCCGGTGGCACTGAATGACATTCACCCGCTGTGGAACAAGCATCCGAACGAGTGTACCGAGGAAGAATACAAAGAATTTTACCGCAAGGTATTTATGGATTACAAGGAACCGCTGTTCTGGATTCATCTGAACATGGATTATCCGTTCAACCTGAAAGGTATTCTGTACTTCCCGAAGATCAACATGGAGTACGAGAGCATTGAGGGCACCATCAAGCTGTACAACAACCAGGTATTTATCGCGGATAATATCAAGGAAGTTATTCCGGAGTTCCTGATGCTCTTAAAGGGCGTGATCGACTGCCCGGATCTGCCGTTAAATGTATCGAGAAGTGCGCTGCAGAATGATGGATTTGTAAAGAAGATTTCCGATTACATCACCAAGAAGGTAGCGGACAAGCTGACCGGTATGTGCAAGACAGACCGTGAGACCTATGAGAAATATTGGGACGATATCGCTCCATTTATCAAATTTGGCTGCTTAAAGGATCAGAAATTTGCTGAGAAGATGGATGATTACATCATTTACAAGAATCTGGACGGAAAATATCTGACGCTGAAAGACTGCATGGATAAGGCGAAAGAGGAAGGTCATGAGAACCAGATCTACTATGTAACAAATGAGAAAGAGCAGAGCCAGTATATCAACATGTTCAAGGCAAACGGACAGGATGCGATCATCATGTCTCACAGCATTGATAATCCATTCATCAGCCAGGAAGAGCAGAAGCATGAGAACCTGAAATTCCTGCGTATTGATGCCGATGTCAATGACACGCTGCGCGAGGAAGTGAAGGAAGAGGACAAGGAAGCGCTCAAGAAACAGGAAGAGACGCTGACAGAGACCTTCAAGAAGGCACTGGGCGATGATAAGCTGCAGGTAAAGGTTGAGAAGCTGAAGGATGCTGAGATTTCTTCGATGATCACTCTGTCGGAGGAAACACGCCGTATGCAGGATATGATGAAGATGTACAACATGGGCATGGACGCGTCGATGTTCGGCGGCAGCGGTCAGGTGCTGGTACTCAACGCGAACAACAAGCTCGTTCAGTACGTCTTAGAGCACACGGATGGCGAGAATACGCCGAAGATCTGCGAACAGCTCTACGACCTGGCACAGCTTAGCCACGGTTCCCTGACACCGGAGCGCATGACGAAGTTTATCGCACGGTCGAATGAGATTATGGGTATGATGCTGAACTAAGGATGTCTGGTTTAGGACTGTTTATATAGGAAAATATGTTAAAATATCATATATGATATAATAACGGAGCTGCTGCACGTAAATGTGGCAGCTCTTTTATTACCTGTCGTAAGAGAGCAAATGGGATTCACTATTTCACGAATTTAGTATTTATGATAGAATAGGAGCACTTAGCAAGGTTTTTTCAGATTTGACGGGGAGGTGCGTGTATGTTTGGAATCGGAGGATGGAAACAGGTTGGCGCGACGTTTGATATGAAACGGCAGGCGGCGATCCGGGAGCAGCTGGAACAGGCGGGAATTGAGTATCAGGTCAAGGTGCAGAACCGTCTGAAATCGGGCGTGCTTTCCGGCAATCAGCGGGCGAGGCTGGGAAGTGCGGGAGAAAATGCGGCATCGGAACGGGAATATCTGTTTTATGTGCAGAAAGCAGAGGAGGAAAAGGCGCGCCGTGTGTTAGAAAGCGCCGGAAGATAAAACAGGTATTTTCTGGGAATGAAAGACCTGAATGACGAAGGAGAGAAAATGGGAGAGGGAAACTGGAACGAATCGGATCTTTGGCAGCGGGAGGCAGAAGAAAATGGTCTGCAAACGGAACCTGAGCTGCAGAATGCGGTTCAGAATCCGAAACAAATCCGAAAAACCTGCCGCTGCGAGGTGCGCCGTGTCTGCAATGTCCTCGGCTGGGCGATGGCATTTTTCAGCGTGATGACGGTGCTTGTCAGCATACTTCTGGAAGTGGCTGGCAACGTATGGGCGGACGGAGGCGTGATCAGTACGTTTTTGAACCGGATGGTAAATGCAGCGTGGTATGAGGACGGCGGAAGCACGCTGGTCATCTATGCGCTGGTTCTTCCATTCGTATTTTTAATTCTGCGCCTTGTCCCGGAAGAACGGGCAGAGAAAATGAAGATTAGTTTCCTGCAGTTCTGTATGTTTTTTATTTTGGCACAGGGATTTGGAACTATCTTTAACCTGCTGGGAAATGCAATCAATGATGCGGTGGCGGCAAGTAGCGGCGGCGATGCATCCGCGATGAACCCGGTCAACGAGATGCTGGATTCGCTCTCGCCGGTAATGATTTTATATGTAGGGTTTTTAGGACCAATTATTGAGGAATATATCTTTCGATGGAAACTCTTAAACCGATTGCGCCGTTTTGGCGATAAGGCGGCGATCACCTACACGGCGCTGATGTTTGGTCTGATGCACGGAAATGTGACGCAGTTTCTCTATGCGGCGGTGATTGGCGTGGTTCTGGGATATGTGGCGGTGAAGACGGGACGGATGCGTTATAACTGTCTGCTGCATATTCTGATCAACAGCTGGTCGTTAGTGATAGCGATGCTTGGAACACAGGATACGCTGCTGCCGCTGTTTATCACGTTTCTGATGACCGGGTTTATGGGCTGCACGATCATCGGATCGTTTGTTCTGCTGATTTTCAATTTCCGGAAAATCCGGCTGTCCGATGGGGCAATCCCAGAGGGTGTGAAATTCCGCAATATATGTGGGGCAATGTATGGGAATCTCGGGACAGTGGCATTTATTCTGGTAAGTTTGATTACGATGGCGTTTTTCTTGTCGAGATGATGTGGTGGTCAGTTGCTGTTCACAAGCAGGCACTTTTGGAAGTGAAAGTGCCGTAAGATAACGTGGTGGCAGCAGGAATTAGTTGTATTTAAATGCGAAGCCACGGTAAAATCTGTTACTGGGCACGTGTGCGTGAACAGTAACGCTGTTCACGTGTTTGTCGTGTATTTCACGGGATTATGCTTGACTTCCTACTGTGTGATTACTATAATAAATAGTAATGAATACTACGTGATGTGAATTGCGTAACGGGAGGACGTTATGTTATATAAAATTATTGGTGACAGCTGCATGGATTTGACGGAGGAACTGAAATTGGATCCGCATTTTCAGATGGTTCCGCTGACCCTGCAGATAGGGGATTACAAGGTAACGGATGATGAGACATTTAACCAGAAGGAGTTTCTGGCAAAGGTAAAGGCAAGTTCCGAGTGCCCGAAGACGGCGTGTCCATCGCCGGAGAGCTTCAAGGAAGCATTTGAGGGCGATGCAGAATATATTTTCGTGGTAACGCTTTCGAACCATCTGAGCGGCTGCTACAACTCGGCGGCTTTGGCAAAACGCCTTTATGAGGAAGAGAACGGAACGGACGGAAAGAAGATCGCAGTCATTGATTCCCTGTCGGCGTCGGCGGGCGAGTTAAATATTGCGCTGTTCATCCGGGATCTGTGCGAGAAAGGTCTTCCGTTTGAGGAGATCTGCAGGCAGACGGAGGAATATCGGGATTCGATGAACACGTATTTCGTCATTGAGACGCTTGATTTCTTAAAGAAAAATGGCCGTCTGACCGGTTTAACGGCTTTTATCGCGTCGGCGCTGAATATCAAGCCGGTTATGGGCGCGGACAGCGGTACGATCATCAAGCGTGATCAGGCGCGCGGCATGACCCGGGCGCTCGACCGGATGGCGGAGATTGCGTGCAAAGAGGGCGGCGATACCGCAAGCAAACGTCTGGTGATCGCACACTGTAATAACCCGGAACGTGCTGAGCACGTGAAAGAGATCATGTGTAAAGGGGCAAACTTCCGTGAGGTAGTGATCACGAATACGGCTGGCGTTGCAACCGTATATGCGGGCGACGGCGGAATCATTATGACACTGTAGGGAGAAAGAGTGGGTGATGACAGCTGGAAAGGTGGAAAACGCCGGACAGCTGCGATTGATTGAGGAAAAATGAAGCATACATTTTTTAGTAAATGCACGAAAATGCCGTTCAGATACCGGACGGCATTTCTTTTATCCAGAATTGGAAATTTGACAATTTTGGCAGGAATGACGCTTTTGCTTGGCGGATGCCAGGCGGGAGGTTCCATATGGAAAGAGACAATCTCATTGGAGCCAAAAGACAAAACGGTATCGGAAGAAACGCTTGATCCGGAAACAGATATAGACGGGCAGGTGGAGTCAGAACAGGTAGATGGCGCGGAACTGAGGGTGGAAATGCAGGGGCAGGACGAATCTGGCAAACTTGAGTCAGAACCGGGAGAAAATGATTCAAATGAGTGTTCGCTTCTGTTTGCCGGAGATATCTATTTTTCCAACCATGTTTTAAATGCCTACGACCGTGTGGGAGGTATCGGTGGCGTCCTCGGAGAGAGTTTGCGGGAGACGATCGCGGAGTCTGATATTTTTATGGCAAACCTGGAATTTCCGTTCAGCGACCGGGGAACACAGGCGGCGGATAAACAGTTTACGTTCCGGGTATCGCCGTCCCGCGTGTCTATTTTACAGGAGATCGGACCAGACATCGTGACGGTGGCGAACAACCATGCGCTAGATTACGGTACGGACGCACTGCTGGACACGTGCGATACGCTGGACAGTGCCGGGATTTTGCATGTTGGGGCGGGAAAAAATCTGGAAGAGGCGAAACAGCCGCAGATCATTGAGAAAAATGGAAAAAAGATTGGTTTTCTGGGCGCGTCGCGCGTCTTTCCGACGGGCGGATGGGCGGCAGGATCGTCGCATCCGGGTATGTTTTCGGCGTATGACACGGCTTCGGTCGTGCAGGAGATCCAGAAGGTAAAGAAAGAGTGTGATTATCTGGTTGTCTATGTCCACTGGGGTATCGAGCGGAACACGCAGCCAGAGGCGTACCAGCGGGAGATGGGACATCAGTACATCGACGCGGGCGCTGATCTGGTGGTTGGCAGCCATCCACATGTGCTGCAGGGGATTGAGCTGTATCATGGAAAATGGATTCTGTACAGTCTGGGAAATTTTGTGTTCGGAAGTTCGATTCCGGAGACAATGCTGGTGCAGGCGTCGGTAGATGCACAGGGAGAGACGGCGCTTTCGATTGTGCCTGCAACTTCATCTGCCGGATATACGAGAGAGCTGGACGTGGAGAAGAAAGAGGCGTTTTACCAGAAGATACAGGGGCTTTCGGACGGCGTGCAGATTGATGAGAATGGAAAGGTGCAGGTGCAGTAAAATCAATTCGTCAAATCCTGCCCCTGAAAACACCCGCTTTCCCGCAGTGCCTTGGAAAACGTATTCAAAAACGCCCGCTTATTTCCACTCCATTCCGGTGCGACCAGCAATTTTTTCGGTCCATCGCCGCTGATCCGGTGGATGACCATATCGGGCGGCAGCAGGCGGATACATTCGATCAGCAGCTCAATGTATTCGTCCATTGAAAAGACCGGAAAAGGTGCCTGTTCGTAGAGTTCTGCCAGCTTCGTGCCGCGTAAAATGTGGAGAAGCTGAAGTTTGATGCCGTCGATGGAGGGCTGGAAATCGGCCAGATAGCGGACGGTATCGAGCATCTGGGCTTTCGTTTCATCAGGCAGCCCCAGAATGACATGGACGATGACGGTCAGACCGGCGGCTTTCAGTTCACGGACGGCATTTTCAAAGACCGGGAGGGAATAACCGCGCTGGATGCGCGCGGCACTTTCCTCATGGATAGTCTGAAGTCCCAGTTCCACCCAGACCGGTTTTCGGCGGTTTAAGCGGGCGAGAAGCTCCAGGACATCCGGCGGCAGGCAGTCCGGGCGGGTTCCGATGGACAGGGCGGCCACGTCCGGGTGGGCGATTGCTTCGGAAAAAAGCGGCTCCAGATAGGAGACAGGCGCATAGGTATTTGTGTAGGACTGGAAATATGCGACATATTTTCCACCCTTTATTTTATTTGCGACACGCGCCTTTGCCGCTTCGATCTGTTTGGTCACGGAGGTGTGAGCCGGCTCTGCAAAATCGCCGGAACCGCCGTGGCTGCAGAAAATGCAGCCGCCCGTTCCCAGCGTACCGTCCCGGTTGGGACAGGTCATGCCGCCGTCGAGCGCCAGCTTGTAGATTTTCTGCCCAAATTGGTCTTTCAGCCATGCGTTTAACGAATAGTAGGGACGACCGTCGGAGTAGCAGCGGGGTATGGAGGAATCCGGGTGTTTGCCGGAGGCGGTGGATGCAGGATGGAATGTTTCGGGTAATGATAGGTATGTTTGAGTAGTTTGTTTCATACGAACTCCTGTATTTTACTATATAAATGAAAGCTTACCAGAACCACAGCATTTTGTAAATACACGAAAGAATATCGTATTGAGGCATTTTGAGGAAAATGATATAATATATACAAGAAGTCAGATTAAATCAAAATATCTGAAATCATAATCATATAAGGGGAACAATTGTTAATGTTCCCGGGTAGGCACTTTTGGAACCGAAAGTGCCGAAAGAAAACGTGGTGGCAGCAGGAATTTGCCGTATTAAAATGCGAAGCCACGGCAAATTCCGTTACTGGGCACGTATGCGTGAACAGTAACAAACAATTTGGGGAAAAGGAGAAGGGATATGTCAGTCAAAGAAACACTGAAACAGCTGGAATCTGAGAAAACGAAAGTGCTGATGGCAGAATTATACGGGGCAGAGAAAGCGGAGGAGAACCGGGCGCGTTACCGCTATGTGGCAGAGCGCTTTGAGAAAACATATGGGGAACGTGATATCAAACTGTTTACTTCCCCGGGACGGACGGAGATCAGCGGCAACCACACCGATCACAATCATGGCAAGGTGCTGGCGGGCAGCATTAACCTGGACTGCGTCGGCGCGGCGGCACCGAACGGAACCGACACGATCCGCATATTAAGTGAGACATTTCATCAAAATTTCAGCATCCATTTAAGCGACCTGAAACCGAGTACGGGTATGAGCGGCACCATCGACCTGACGAAGGGCATTTTAAAGGGCTTTGAGGAGAGAGGATACAAGGTCGGCGGATTTGACGCATACATTACCAGCAATGTTATCAGCGCGGCGGGCGTCAGCTCTTCGGCTTCCTATGAGATGCTGATCTGCTCTATGTTAAATACGATGTTTAACGAGGGAAAGATGGATGTTGTCACCTACGCCCACATCGGAAAATATGCAGAAAACAAGTTCTGGAACAAGGCGTCGGGTCTGCTCGATCAGATGGCATGCGCGGTCGGCGGTCTGATTACGATCGATTTTAAAAATCCGGAAGCGCCGGTTGTGGAGAAGATTGATTTTGATTTCGGCGCGCAGGATCACAGCCTGATGATTGTAAATACGGGAAAAGGCCACGCGGATCTGAGCGCAGATTATTCTTCCGTTCCAAACGAGATGAAAAAAGTAGCGCAGTACTTTGGCAAAGAGGTCTGCGCGGAGATTTCCGAGGAAGAGGTGATCGCAAACCTGGCGAAAGTGCGTGCATTTGCGGGAGACCGTTCCGTGATGCGTGCGTTCCATTTCTTTGAGGAAAATAAGAGAGTGGAGCAGGAAGTAAAGGCCCTTCGGGAAAATGATTTTGCTGCTTTTTTGGAGGGAATCACAGCTTCGGGCAATTCTTCCTGGAAATGGCTTCAGAATGTATACACGACTGCAGACGTGCAGGAGCAGGGCATCAGCATTGCACTGGCGCTGACGGAATTGTTTATCGCGAAAAAAGGACGCGGCGCGTGCCGGGTTCATGGCGGCGGCTTTGCCGGTGTTATCATGGCGATGATTCCGAACGATCTGGTGGACGAGTATACAGAATACATTGAAAATGCGATCGGAGAGGGCAATGTATACCGCATGAGCATCCGCCCGCACGGCGCGATCTGTGTGAGCGAGCGCATCTAAAAATTGGGACCTGGAAAGGCGGTGGAATTTATGGGAAATAAAAATTTGATTATCACAATCGAGAGGGAGTACGGAAGCGGCGGACGTATTGTGGGACGCAAGCTGGCAGAGGAGCTGGGGCTTCATTTCTACGACGATGAGATCTTAAAGATGGCGTCGGAGAAGAGTGCAGTCGGAGAGGAATTTTTCCGTTTAGCGGATGAGAAAGCGGGAAACAACCTGTTTCACCGTCTGGCTGGCGCGAAGAAGGCAGATGTGTTCGGAAAGCCGTCCCTGAAAGGCGATGTGACATCGCCGGATAACCTGTTTAAATTCCAGGCGATGGTGATGCGGGAGCTGGCAGAACAGGAACCGTGCGTATTTGTAGGCCGTGCGGCTGGCTATGTGCTGGATCAGGATGAGGAGATCGAAAATCTGGTCCGCATCTTTGTCTATGCCGACCGTGTGCGCCGCGTGCAGCGCGTTATGGAAGTAGACTGCATCAGTGAAGAAAGAGCGAAGAAGCGCATCCGGAAGATTGAGAATGAGCGGAAGAATTATTATAAATATTTTACTGGAAATGACTGGAAAAACATGAAGAACTACGATCTTCCGATCAATACGACCCGCCTCGGACTGGACGAGACGGCGGAGCTGATCAAGGAATATGTGAAGCTGCGCGGGTATATGAAGTAGGGGAAAATGAAAACAACCTGTCTGTGATGCAGGCTAAAAATTTCAGTTGAAGATTGCGGGAAGCAGGGCAGATTTGGAAGATGAGAAGTGCCAGCGGATCGCCAGCTCAATCAGCTCCCAGAATGCTGGGAGAGTGATTCCGGCATTCTGAAATTGCCTTTGATGACAGTAGAATCATTACGACCTTATTACAAATTATTTACGGTTTGAAGTGGTATATTGACGGTCAAAATGGAAAAATGATACAATGATTTCAGAAAGAAAGGGGGAGAAAGCATGAGAAGTGCATCTGAATTTAGGCAAATGGCGCGTGAGACACTGCGCGGAAACTGGAAACTTGCGATGGGAACGGGATTAGCAGCGTCCCTGATCGGTGCGGAGATTGCCGATACGGCGCCAAATGGAATAACAGAGCTGCAAAAAGTGATACAGGCACGACCGGAAGTGAAGAATGTGCTGACGCAGGTATTTCTGATGCGCAGCATGCTTCTGCCCTTGATGCTTTTGCTTATCTGGGGCTTGATGGTGGTTATTATTGGAGGTGCGGGGCAGATGGGATACGCCCGTTTCCATCTGAATCTGGCAGAGAAAAAGGAAGCGTCCTTTTCTGATTTATTTTCCCAGTTTTCGCGGATTACAGATGGCGTGGCGATGGTATTTGTGCGCGGCTTTTATATATTTTGCTGGACCTGCCTGTTTTTCGTTCCGGGTTTCATAAAGACGTACAGCTATGCGATGACACCATATGTGCTGATGGAACATCCAGAATATTCCGCCAACGAGGCGATCACCGAGTCGCGCCGCCTGATGGATGGAAAAAAATGGAATTTATTCTGCCTGACCTTTAGCTTTATCGGCTGGCGGCTGATCTGCAGCATTCAATATATAATACCAGCGGTTCTTTTGTATACACAGGGAAGGCTCAGCGGTGTGACCGTGCTGTTTCTGGCAGCGCTGATGGGAACGCTCAATATTGGCTATCTGTTTCTGCGCCCATATGAGGAGGCGGCATTTGCGGCATTTTATAGGGACGTGCGGGATGAGAAGAGGGAAATAGAAGAGATAGAAATGCAGGATAAGTGGAGTGAGAATGAGCCGGAGGAAAGTGAAAATGCGTGAACTCTGTCTGTACAAAAATGAAATCATTTGCATAGAACTGTGCTTGTGTAAGGATAGACGGAACAATAAAAATCTTTGAAAATCAAATTGGTGAAAGCCCAAGATAAGAATCTGCAATCAAAAATTTCCTCAGAAAGTAGTCAAAATGAAAGCTTTCTGAGGAGTTTTTTTGAGTTGTATTATTTATTTTGTTTTAGTCTATCCGTGCTTTCTCAGACAGCAAATGTTTCTGGCAATAGAAGAATGCCGGAATCAGAAAGGCATCGGCGAGCAGCCATGCAAGCGGAGAGGCAAAACAGATGATGATGTAGCCAAAGATCGGCACCAGCAGGAAGCCGACCATGGCGCGGGCGATCATTTCGCAGACACCTGCCAGGATGGCGAGCAGGCTGTAGCCCATTCCCTGAATCGTGAAACGCCATACATTGACGATTGTCAGAGGTATGTAGAACAGGGAGTTGAAGGTCAGGAACTGGTGCGCCTGATGGATTACAACTGTTTCCGAGGCATCGACGAAGAGAAGCGGAATCACGCCGCCAAACACGGTCAGTACGATGCACGCCGCAATGGAGTAGATGCCGCCGATGAGAGTCGCGGACCGGACGCCCTGGCGGATGCGGTCTACCTTTCCGGCACCGGCGTTCTGTCCGGCGTAGGTTGCCATCGTGCCGCCCAGTGCGTCAAACGGGCAGCAGAAGAACATGCCGATCTTCTGACCTGCGGTAACGGAGGCAACTGCGATGGAACCTAAGGAGTTGATGGCAGTCTGGATGACAACCGAGCCGATCGCGGTGATCGAGTATTGAAGTCCCATTGGCACACCCATTTTGCAGAGAATGTAAATGTGTCTGCCGCTGATGCGCGTTTCCTCATGGTGCATATGCAGGATTTCAAATTTTTTCTTCATATAGATCAGGCAGAGAATACCGGATACTGCCTGAGAGATAACAGTTGCATAGGCAGCTCCGGCGGTGCCGGTTCCGATCTGTACGATGAAAAGCAGATCCAGCGCAATGTTTAAAAGGCTGGATAAAATCAGGAAATAGACCGGCGTTTTGGAGTCGCCGAGCGCACGGATGATGCCCGCCAGCGTATTGTACAGGTAGGTTGCCGGAATACCGGCGAATACGAAGAAAATGTAGCTGTACGCGCCGTCAATGATATTGTCCGGCGTCTGCATCCAGACGAGAATCTGGCGTGTCATCAGGCAGACGATCACGGTCATGACCACGGCAAAACAGGAGGCGATCCATCCGGCATTAGCGACGAAACGGCGCATGTCCTTGTAATCCTGTGCGCCGAACCGCTGTGCAACCGGAATGGAAAACCCGGTGCAGACGCCGATGACGAAACCGTTAATCATAAAGTTGATGGCGGAGGTGGAACCGACCGAAGCCAGCGCATCAACGCCGAGAAATTTTCCAACAATGATCGTATCGACCATGCTGTAAAACTGTTGGAACAGAAGTCCCATCAGCATCGGAACCGCAAAGCCCAGAATCAGCTTTGCCGGGCTCCCGTTTGTCATATCTTTTATGGTAGAGCGTTGCGAAGAGCGGCTCATGGAAAAACCATCCTTTCTAAAAAACGATTATAATAGGCGTTTGCGAAACGCCACAAGCCGCATAAATACGGCATTTTTTGTTACC